>NZ_JBXAGJ010000008.1:0-233735 GCF_058794035.1 Roseateles sp. GW835-FHT13E02 | reverse complement strand
CAGCCCCGAGGCGCGAGCAGCGCAGGGAAGTCGGCCCGCCAGGGTCGACCCCGGAACCATGAGCCCGGTGGCGGCACAGGCTGCAGGGCCTCACGAGCAAAACCACCAAAGGCTGCTTCGTGCTGCCAGCCGCCCTACGCTCAGACTTGGTGACGCGGCGACGCGAGGTGGAAAGAAAGAAAGAAGAAAGAGTGAAGCAAGTCGATAGGCCGGATTCTGTGCAAGACCCGACCCTTGCGGGTCCGGTCCTGTGACCGCCATTCCTCTGGGCCGGACATCGCTGCCCGGCTCGGTGCCACCTACCCGCCCGCTCTGCGAGCCGCATCAATACGGGCCTACTTGGTGTTGCTGCGCGTAGAGATTGCCCGTTTCACCCGATCCCGGAGGCTGCGCTTCCGGTCCCGCCAGGCTTGCGCCCGGCACGTTTGATCGACTCGTCTCTGTTGCTCTGATCCTCGGCTCACGCCGGACAGCCGTTAGCTGCTACGCCGCTCTATGCAGTCCGGACCTTCCTCCAGTGCCATGTTTCCATGCTCGCACCAGCGGCGGTCTGACTTGCTTCACGGACGCATTATCCCTGATGGCGCACACGGCATAAGCTCATCACGAAAACAGTGAAGGCTGGGCGCCAGCTCAGGCTAGCATTTGCGCTTCCCCCGGAAGGAGCCCCGCGCCATGAAAGTCAACAACATCCTCGCCACCATTGGCAACACGCCCCACATCCGCGTCCAGCGCCTGTTCGGCGCTGACGCCCAGGTCTGGATCAAGTCCGAACGCAGCAACCCGGGCGGCTCCATCAAGGACCGCATCGCACTGGCCATGGTGGAAGACGCCGAAGCGCGCGGTCTCTTGCAGCCGGGTGGCGTCATCATCGAGCCGACCTCGGGCAACACCGGCGTCGGCCTGGCCATGGTGGCCGCGGTCAAGGGCTACAAGCTGATCCTGGTGATGCCGGACAGCATGTCGGTGGAACGCCGCCGCCTGATGCTGGCCTACGGCGCCAGCTTCGACCTGACCCCGCGCGAAAAAGGCATGAAGGGCGCCATCGCCCGCGCCCAGGAACTGCTGAGCCAGCATGAGAACGCCTGGATGCCCCAACAGTTCGAGAATCCGGCGAATATCGACATCCATGTGCGGACCACCGCCCAGGAAATCCTGCGCGACTTCCCCGAAGGCCTGGATGCACTCATCACCGGCGTGGGCACCGGCGGCCACATCAGCGGCTGCGCCAAGGTGCTGAAGGAACACTGGCCGCAGCTCAAGGTCTTTGCGGTCGAGCCCTCGGCCTCGCCCGTGATCAGCGGCGGCGCGCCAAGCCCGCACCCGATCCAGGGCATCGGCGCCGGCTTCATCCCGGTCAATCTGAAGACCGAATTGCTGGACGGCGTGATCCAGGTCGAGGCCGAAGCCGCGCGCGAGTACGCGCGCCGCAGCGCCGCGCAGGAAGGTTTGCTGGTGGGCATCTCCAGCGGCGCCACCCTGGCCGCCATCGCGCAGAAGCTGCCCGAGCTGGGCGCTGGCGCCCGCGTGCTGGGCTTCAACTACGACACCGGCGAACGCTATCTCTCGATCGAGGGCTTCCTGCCGGCTTGATGGTAGGCGCCTGAGTCGCGCAACAAATACAAACAAGCAGGGCCCGGGATCGCAACACGCGGGCCCGGGCCTTGTCATTGGAAGAAGCGAAATTCCGTGCGCTCAGTCCTGCTCGCCCTCGCCGCTGGGCGTGTCGTTGTCTTTGCTGGCCTGGCGGGCCAGTTGCGCTTCCAGCGGCCGCAGGGCGTCGATCAAGGCTTCGGGCGGCTTGGGCTCAACCAGTCGGAAGGACGGCGGCGGCAAGGCGCTCAGGTAATTGGGGCCGAACCAATGCTGCTGCTCCAGGCGGCGCGCCACGGTCAGCACCATCACCGTGGCCAGGCCGGCCGTGATGGCCAGGGCCAGCCAACGCCGCCCGCGCGGCCACACCAGGATGGCATGCCACCACAGCAACGCGGCCACGCCCGCCGGAAAGACCAGCGCATCGACCACGAGCAAGCGCGGCCAGCTCAGGGCATAGGCGAGCAGCGGCAGGCCAAAGCTCAGCAGATGCAGGCCCGTCACGCCCACCAGCGCCCGGCGCAGATGGGTGGCGAAGGGAAAGCGATGCTGGAACAGCTGCGTCACCAGGGACCACAGCGCCGCCCAGCCCAGGATCACGGCCAAGGGGCCGAGCACGGCGCCGCTGTAATCGACCCACGGTGAACCCGGATTGAGCGCCGACCATTGGTCAAACCACAGCAGGCCCAACCAGAGCGCCAGCAGGCCTGGCACCCAGCCGGCCGCCACCTTGGCGGCCCGTTGCTGGTGGGCCTGCATGGGCTGCTCGGCGGCCAGGCGCTCCTCGCTGCTGCGCCAGCGCAGGTGCGTGGCACCCAGCTGGAAGGCCGCGGCGGGCTGCAGATCGGCCACTTCGCCCTCGCGCAGGCGGCGCTCACCCAACCAGCCGCCGTTGAGGCTGGGCAGCAGGCGCAGGCGCGGGCCTTGATCGTCCCAGAGCAGTTGGGCATGTTCGGCCGCCACATGGCCGTCTTCCAGCACCACATCGCAGAGCACCGAGCGGCCGATCAGGGCCGGCCACTGCTGCACCCGCTGGACCGAACGGACTTCGCCGTCGCGGCCCAGCACCTCGATCACCGCGGTGCGCTGGGGCTGTTGCTGCTGCTGTTCTTGTCGTTGTTCTTCTTGGCGGTCCATGCAAAACCTTCCAGGTAATGGGCGCTCAACTTCAGCGCATTGTCGAAGCTGACGCCGCGGGCGTCGAAGCGGCCCAGTGCGCCTTCGGTGCTGGCGTCCACCGTGGTGACCAGCACGCTCAGGTCATGCAGACCGCTGAGCTTGCGGTAGGCACGCAGGCACACCACGGCGCGCAGCGGCAGGCCGGCGCGGTCGACAAACTCTTCCTTGCAAAACGGCGCAGTGCGGTCCTTGTCATCGCGGCCCAGGCGCTCGTTGCGGAAGCTGCCCGAATACTGCTTGGCAAAGCGGATGGCGCCGAGCTTGGCGCCGTCGTAGGCCTCGTGCGACATGTCCAGGTAGCCGGTCTGCATGGCATCGCTGACAAAGACGGCGTGCTCCATGCGGCATTGCGAGCGCTGGAACTCCAGGCCCTTGGTGTCAGCCGGCGTGCCGCGGCCCCAGCAGCGCATGAACTGCTCCTGAGGCACCGGCAGCTGATAGCGGCTGTGGCCGGCCGAAGCCCAGGGCTGGGCCACGAAACGCGTAACCAGCTCGTCCTGGTAACGCAGCAGCTGCTCGCGCAGGCGCGGCCAGGCCGGCGCACTCAGGGGCTTGGCCGTGCGGCTGCGCTCAAACAGCTGACGGGCAAACTCACCGGGCACCAGAAAGCTCATCTGCTGGGCAAAGAACATGGCCGAGACATTGACGCCGACCACGCGCCCGTCTTCGTCCACCACCGGGCCGCCGCTCATGCCCGAGTTGATGCTGCCCGAGTAATAAATCAGCGGATCGAAGCTGCGCTCGACCAGGCCGTTGAAATTACCCTCGACCACGGCAAAGGCCACATCGTGCGGATTGCCCATCGAGTAGATACGGTCGCCCTTGGCCAGCGGACGGTCGGCCGGACGGAAGCTCAAAGCGCCCCGCCCTTTCAAGGCACCGGCGGGCGCGCGCAGCAGCGCCAGATCGCGGCGCACATCGAAGTCGAGCAGCTCCAGCTGTCCCTCCTGCCCCTCGGTCGTGGCGTAGCGCAGGCGGTAACGCTCAGGCTCCAGGGCGAACTGGCTGATCACGTGGTAGTTGGTCAGGACATGGCCGTCTTCGCTGACCAGAAAACCCGAGCCCACCGAGGCCTGGCTGTCCTGGGTCTTGAGCAAGGTGCGGATCTGCAGCAGCTGGGCGCGCGTGCCCTCGTAGACGCGGCGCGCCGTGGCCGACACGGCGGCCGGGGCAGAAGCAGCAGGAGCAGCAGCAGCCGGCGGCGGCGTCACGGCCGGCGACGGAGCCGCCGAGGCAACACCGAGCAGCCCCCCAAACATGAGGCTGCCCATGAGCCCCACGAGCGGCCGAAGCAGGCGCGCCGAGGGCTGGAGGAGAAATCGGAACAAGTGGAACCTCCCAAGGTTCAGAGAAGCGGCGATGCTAGCCGGTTTGTACCCGCACGCCGGGGCGGAACACCCCGGGGTCGGCATAGAAATCCGCGTTTTCATTGGCCGGCCACCAGCCGGGCACACCCAGCACCGGCAGGGGCAGGAAAGGTTTGTGCCGCAAGAACTCCGGCGCCAGCCAGGGGCCACTCGCGTCTTGCGCATCGGCCGCCTCGGGCAGGATCAGCACATGGGCGCAGATGGGCTTGCGCGGCTGCAGCAGCTTTTCCATCAAGGCATGGCCCACCAGCTGCAGCCGAGCCTGGGCCCAGAGCGGGCGCAAGCGGCCGAACAGCGCGGTCCAGTCACGCTCACGCAGAGCCGCCCGCAGCGGCTCGGGCGCCTGCAAAAAGGCGGCGTTCTCATCCAGCAGGGTCAGGGCATCGCGCAGCGGGCCACGCTGCGCCTGCACGCCGCCGCTCTCGGTCAAGGCTTGCAGATGGAGTGCGTTGAGCCGGGTCTTGAGCCCGGGCCAGTGCAGCCAGACCAGGCCGTTGAACAAATCATGGGCGTTGTCGCGCGTGGGCACGCAGGCGCTGCGGTGGATGAAGGCCTCGTAGGCCTCGCCCTCGGGCAGCTCATCCTGGGCCACAAAGCGCAGCGGGCCGGCCTCGAGCAAGACCGGGGGCCCCGCGCGCAACTGGGCATTGAGCGCCTCGGCCACGCAGGCGCCGGCGGCAAGATCGGCCGCCAGCGCCAGCCCGCGTGCGCGGTAGGGCGCCAGCCAAGGCGTGGACCAATCGATGCCGAAATCCAGCGACGAACTCAGAGCAGTTTCCAGCCCAGGGTTTCGCCGCCGCGCAGGGGCTTGAGTTCGGCCGCACCAAAAGGCACGGCGCTGGGCAGAGTCCAGTCCTGCTTGACCAGGGTGACCTGGCCGCTGTTGCGCGGCAGCTTGTAGAAGTCGGGCCCGTTGAAGCTAGCGAAGGCCTCCAGCTTGTCCAGCGCGCCCATGGCTTCAAAAGCCTCGGCGTACAGCTCCAGGGCCGAAAGGGCGGTGAAGCAGCCGGCGCCGCAGACCGAGTTTTCCTTCATCTGCGAGGCATGCGGCGCGCTGTCGGTGCCGAGGAAGAACTTTTTGCTGCCCGAGGTGGCAGCCTCGATCAAGGCGCGGCGGTGCAGCTCGCGCTTGAGCACGGGCAGGCAGTAGTAGTGCGGGCGCAGGCCCCCGGTGAAGATGGCATTGCGGTTGTAGAGCAGGTGCTGGGGCGTCAGCGTGGCGGCTGTGAAGTCGTCCGCGCTGGCCACGTAGTCGGCCGCTTCCTTGGTGGTGATGTGTTCGAACACCACCTTGAGCTCGGGCATGTCGCGGCGCAGCGGCTGCATCACGCGGTCGATGAACACCGCCTCGCGGTCGAAGACATCTATCTCGGGATCGGTCACCTCGCCGTGCACCAGCAGCAGCAGGCCGGCGCGCTGCATGGCCTCCAGGGTCTTGTAGGTCTTGCGGATGTCGGTCACGCCGGCATCGCTGTTGGTGGTGGCACCGGCCGGATACAGCTTCAGGGCGACGACGCCGGCGTCCTTGGCGCGCTCGATCTCCTCGACCGGGGTCAGGTCGGTCAGATACATGGTCATCAAGGGCTGGAAGTCCAGACCCTCGGGCACGGCGGCCAGGATGCGCTCGCGGTAGGCGATCGCTTGCGCGGCCGTGGTCACCGGCGGGCGCAGATTGGGCATGATGATGGCCCGGGCGAATTGACGGGCTGTGTAGGGCAGCACGCTTTGCAAGGCCGCTTCGTCGCGAACATGCAGATGCCAGTCATCGGGCCGGGTGATACTCAAGGTCTGAGCCGCCGCCGAGACGGGGGCAGACGAAGAGGAAGCTGAAGGAGTGGAGGAGGAAGTTGTGTGCGCCATGCCCGTGATTGTCCCAAATCCTGCCCGGCGTGCCGAGCATGCCGCCACGGCGTCTTGAAGGCCCTGCCCCATGTCTCAGCACCGCACACCTGACCCCGAGCTGCAGCGCAGCTACACCCTGCTGGACCAGGGCCAGCTGGCCGAAGCCCGCCGCCTGGCCCAGCGATGCCTGGAACAGGCCCGCGAGGCTGGCGACGAGCTTGCCAGCAGCCGCGCCAGCATTGCGCTGGGCCTGATTGCCGCCTACGACTCGCGCCACGAAGAGGCCATGCAGCTGCTGCTGCCCCATGTGCCGGTGCTGGAGGCGACCGAGGCCCGCAAGGAGCTGTGCCGCGCTTACAGCGTGCTGGGTTTTTCGCTCGGCGTGCTGGGCGACCCGGAGCGCGGCCTGGAATGGGCCAGCAAGGCCCTGGCCCTGGCCGAGCAGCAACAGTCCTCGCGCGAGCTGGTGCGCGCGCAGCTGAACCGGGCCGTGCTCTTCAACCAGATGGGCGACTGGCAGCGCGCCGAGCTGAGCCTGCGCGCCGGCATCGAAGAAGCACAAGGCCATGGCTACGGGCCCTCGGCCACGGCCGGCCTGTCCAACCTGGCGGAGATCCACCTGAGCCAGGCCCTGCGCTGCCGCGAGCGCCACGACGACGCCGGCGCTGCGCGCCACGCCCAGGATGCCGGCCATTGGTACGAGCGAGCCATCGAGTCCTGCATCATCCATGGCCTGGACAACATCCTCGGCGAGGCCTACGCGAAACTGGCCCGCGCCCAGGTGCTGCAAAGCCAGATGACCGGCGTGCCCGGTCTGCTGCAGCGAGCGGCCGGCCTGTCCAGCGACAGCCCGGTGCTGCGCGCCGAGATCAGCCTGACCCAGGGCATGGCCGCCGCCGAAAGCGGCCGCGAGCAAGACGCCCGCCACGCGCTGGAGCATGCGCTGCACATCGCCCAGGAATGCCACGAACCCGATCTGGTGCACCAGGTCTTGTTCGAGCTCAGCCATCTCGAGCGCAGCTACGGCCATCTGCACGCGGCGCTGCAGCGCTTCGAGGAACGCCACCATCTGATGATGGAGCATTTCAAACGCCGCCTGCGCATGGTGGCGCGCAGCGCCGAAGTCTGGGCCGAGGCGGAGCAAGCGCGGCTGGCGGCACGCGCCGCCATCGAGCGCGAGGCCGAGCTGATCCGCAGCCAGAACGAGCTGCTGGCCCGCGCCGCCCAGCTGCAGCAGGACGCCATGTGCGACGGCCTGACCGGCCTGCTCAACCGCCGCGGCCTGGAGGCCCAGGCCCGCACGCTCTGGGGCCCGGGCCAGAGCGACAGCCCGCTGAGCCTGGCCGTCATCGACGCCGACCATTTCAAGCGCATCAACGACGACTGCGGCCACGCCACAGGCGATGCCGTGCTCAAGCAACTGGGCCAGCTGCTGCAACAGGACATCCGCGCCAGCGACGTGCTGGCACGCATGGGCGGCGAGGAGTTTGTGCTCGTGCTGCCCGACCGCACGCTGGACGAAGCCCAGCGCATCTGCGAGCGCGTGCGCCAACGCGTGGCCGAGGGCAACTGGCAGCAGTGCGGCAGCCACCTGCCGGTCAGCATCAGCATCGGCCTGAGCCAACGTCAGCCGGGCGACGACCTGGAGACCCTGCTGCGCCGCGCCGACCAGCTGATGTATGCCGCCAAAACCGCCGGGCGCAACTGCGTGCGGAGCAGCCCGGGCAGCGAGACCTCCTGAGTCTGGATGCTGGGGCGGGCTGCGGGCCGGGCCAGACCCGGAACAGCTGCACGCTCTTGGCCGGCATGTGCGCGCACGACGGCCGCCCGCGTGGCAGCATCGCGATCTGAATTGTTGAACTCCTGCGAGGACCGCCCGCCATGCCCCGAACACCCGCCCTCCCCGCGTCGCTCCTGTCCGCTGCGTCGATCGCCTGCGCGGCCCTGGTCCTGGGAGGCTGCAGCAGCGTGCCGGAAGAAGTGCCGGGGCCTCCGGCCAAGGAGATGATCTACGCCGTGACCACGGCCCAGCAGTTGATCCAGTTCAATGCCGGCCAGCCCCAGCGGCTGCTGAGCAGCAAGCCGCTGCGCGGCCTGGCGCCGCAGGAGCGCCTGCTGGGCATCGACTACCGCGTGGCCAAGGGCCAGCTTTACGGCCTGGGCGCCAGCGGCCAGCTCTACCGCATCAACACCCAGGACGGCAGCGTCAGCACCGTGGGCACGCCATCGGCCTTGCCGAGCGAGGGTGCCCAGGAATGGGGCTTTGATTTCAACCCGACCGTGGACCGCATCCGCGTGGTCAACGACGCCGGTTTCAATCTGCGCCTGCACCCAGACACCGGCGCCGTGGTGGATGGCAACGCCGAACAGCCCGGCCTGCAATTCGATGGCCGCTTGGCTTTTGACGCCGGTGATGTGAACGCCGGCAAGCCCATGGCCCTGGTCGCCGCCGGCTACAGCTACAACAAGCGCGACGAGAAGATCACCACCAACTACGCACTCGAGGGCCGACAGGGCCTGCTGGTGCACCAGGGCAGCAAGGAAGGCGTGCAGCCCATGATCTCGCCCAACAGCGGGCGGCTGTTCACCATCGGCTCGCTGGGCATCGGGCCCTTCGAACGGGCCACGCTGGACATCTCCGACGTGTCAAACGCGGCCTACTCTGCCATCAGCCGGGGCAACAGCTCGACCTGGTACCGCATCGATCTGGAGACCGGCAGGGCCACACGCATCGGCACGATTGGCGGTGGCGCGGCGGTGGTGGGGGCGGCGATCGAGCCGTGAGGGCTGGGCGCGACTGAATCGATCCTTCAATCAGCCATGCCGCGCGAGACGCGGCCTGGCCTTCGCCGTGCATCGGTGGGTCCGCAGGGACCGGCTCGCTTCGCGGGCTCAGCCATGCCGCGCGAGACGCGGCCTGGCCTTCGCCGGGCGTCGGTGGGTCCGCAGGGACCCACCTCGGTCCCGGCTCAGTGCTGAAGAATCTTGGCCAGGAAGTCCTTGGCGCGCGGGGAGCGCTCCTCGGGCTTGCCGAAGAAGTCTTCGCGTTTGCAGTCCTCGATGATCTTGCCGGCGTCCATGAAGATGACGCGGCTGCTGACCTTTTTGGCGAAGCCCATCTCGTGGGTCACGCACATCATGGTCATGCCTTCCTGGGCCAGCTTGACCATCACGTCGAGCACCTCACCGACCATTTCCGGGTCCAGGGCCGAGGTGGGCTCGTCGAAGAGCATGACGATGGGGTCCATGCTGAGCGCACGGGCGATGGCCACGCGCTGCTGTTGGCCGCCGGAGAGCTGACCGGGGAATTTGTCCTTGTGCGCCGACAAGCCCACACGGTCCAGCATCTTGAGGCCGCGGGTCTTGGCATCGTCGGGCGTGCGGCCCAGCACCTTGATCTGGGCCAGGGTCAGGTTCTCGGTCACGCTGAGGTGCGGAAACAGCTCGAAGTGTTGGAACACCATGCCCACGCGCGAACGCAGCTTGGGCAGATTGGTCTTGGGGTCGGCCAAGGAGATGCCGTCGACAACGATGTCGCCCTTCTGGAAAGGCTCCAGTGCATTGACGGTCTTGATCAGCGTGGATTTGCCGGAGCCCGAAGGGCCGCAGACCACCACCACCTCACCCTTCTGGATGCTGGTGGAACAGTCGGTCAGCACCTGGAAGCTGCCGTACCACTTGGAGACGTTTTTGATGTCGATCATGGATGAACTCCTGATTGATTGTTTGAGCGCGCAGAGCTCAAACGGTGCCGGGCCGTCCCAAACCGTTTGAGCCCACCCTCGGGGGGCGGCGGTGTACGCACCGCCGGGGGCTGCATGACTAGCGGATGATGGCGATCTTCTTTTGCAGGCGGCGCACCAGCATGGACATGCCGAAGCAGATGGCGAAATAGACCAAGGTCGCTACCAGATAGGTTTCCACCGGACGGTTGAAATTGCGCCCTGCCGTTTCAAAACCCTTGAGCAGGTCGTAGGCGCCAATGGCATAGACCAGGGAGGTGTCCTGGAACAGGATGATGGTCTGGGTCAGCAGCACCGGCAGCATATTGCGGAAGGCCTGAGGCAGCACCACCAGCTGCATGGTCTGGCCGTAGCTCATGCCCATGGCGTAGCCGGCGTAGGTCTGGCCCTTGGGCACGCTCTGGATGCCGGCACGCATGATCTCGGCGTAGTAGGCGGCCTCGAACAAGGTGAAAGTCAGCACCGCCGAGATCTCCGCACCCAGCGGGCGGCCGATCACAAACGGGATCAGCAGGAAGAACCACAGAATCACCATCACCAGCGGAATGCTGCGCATGGTGTTGATGTAGCCAGCGGCCGGCAGCGCCAACCAGGGCTTGCCGGACAGGCGCATCAGGGCCAGCACCGTGCCCAGGGCGATGCCGCCCACCATGGCAACCAAGGTCAGCTGCACCGAGAAGTAAAAGCCCTGCAGCACATAGCTGCCGATGACGGACCAGTTGAGAAAGCTGAAATCAAGATTCATTGGGCGCTCCCCACCATACCGGGCACGCGGGCACGCAGTTCAATGACACGGGCCAGGGCAAAGATGGCGATCGAGGACACGAAGTAGAGGCCAGTGACGGCCAGATAGACCTCGATGCCGCGGGAGGTTTCTTCCTGGGCCTGGCGGGCGAACATGATGAGCTCGGGCACAGAGACGGCAAAGGCCACGGCCGAGTTCTTGACGATGCCCATCGCCTCGCTGGTCAGGGGCGGGATGATGATGCGCAGGGCCACCGGCAGCAGCACATAGCGGTAGGTCTGCGGCAGGGTCAGGCCCATGGCCAGGCCGGCACTGCGCTGACCACGCGGCAGGCTCTGGATGCCGGCCTTGACCTGCTCGGAAATCCGCGCCGAGGTGAAGAAACCCAGACCCAGCACCACCAGCAGGAAGCTGGGCACGGCCTTGAGCGCGGGCACCAGCTCGGGCGCCACGAAGTACCAGAGGAAGACCTGGACCAGCACGGGGATATTGCGAAACAGCTCGGTCCAGGCATCGCCGATCAGCACCAGGGCACGGCTCGGCGTGGTGCGCAAGATACCCACCAGCAGACCAAAGAACAGCGCCACAAGCAAGGCCAGGCCAGACACCGACAGCGTCCAGCCCCAGGCCGACATCATCCAATCCAGATAGGTGATCTCGCCTGCGTTGCCCATGCAACGCGGCATCACTTCCTGGTCAATGGTGTTCTTGCAGAACACCTGCCAATCCCATGTCGTCGCCACTACAGCTCTCCGATCAGAAAAACAGCGAGGCCACCGGGCGAGGTTTCCCGGCGGCCTCGTTCATGCAGACAGTGCGAAACCGTCTGGATTTTTCAGCCTGTCTTGCTCAGGCTCACTTCTTGGCGTAGTCCTCGGCCGGCTTGTCGTTCGGGTGGGCCCAGGCGTTCTTGGTGTTCTCGTTGGCCGGCATGCCCACCTTGGTGTTGGTCGGCGGGATGGGCTGCTCGAACCACTTGCTCCAGGTCTTGGCGATATCGCCGGACTTCATCTGGGCGATGATGCTGTCGTCCACGACCTTCTTGAAGGCCGGGTCGTCCTTGCGGATCATGATGGCGATCGGCTCGACCGACAGCACTTCACCGACGATCTTGAAATCAGCCGGGGTCTTGGCCTTGGCGATATTGCCGGCCAGGATGGCGCCGTCCATCACGAAAGCGTCGGCACGGCCCGACTCCAGCAGCAGGAAGCTGTCGGCGTGGTCCTTGCCGAACACTTCCTTGAAATCCACGCCGGTGGCGCGCTCATGCTTGCGCAGCAGTTGCACCGAGGTGGTGCCGGTGGTGGTGGCCACATTCTTGCCGTTGAGCTGGGCGATGCTGGTGATGCCGGAGCTGCCCTTCACGGCAATGCGCACTTCTTCCACGAAGGTGGTGACCGCAAAGGCCACGTCTTTTTGACGCGCCGCGTTGTTGGTGGTGGAGCCGCACTCGATGTCCACGGTGCCGTTCTGAACCAGAGGGATGCGGTTCTGCGAGGTGACCGGTTGGTACTTCACGTCCAGCTTGGCCAGACCCAGCGCCTTTTGCACATCGGCCAGGACCTTCTGGCAGATCTCGACGTGGTAACCCACATACTTGCCGTCACCCAGGGTGTAGGACAGCGCGCCCGAGGACTCACGCACACCCATGGTCACGCTGCCGCTGTCCTTGATCTTCTTCAAGGTGTCCTGGGCTTGCGCCTGGGACAAGCCGGCGGCGGCCAGCAAAGCGAGGGCGAGCAGAGATTTCTTGTTCATGAACATGCACTCCAGATTCAAAGGCGGGATGGAAGGCGAAAGGGATGGCACAAATGACCGACCGGGTCAGCGACACAAAGCCGCACAGTCTAAGCAAGGGCCCGGGTGGGCCGTATTAAATTTCCTAAAACGCGGCTCGGTGCGGCCCGGCGCAGCATGTGCAGAGCAGACCACGGCCAGGCCGCGCGCCAAATACGTGTTTTTACGCAGGACGGTCGGCAAGGAACCGACTCTCAAGCCTGGCGCTCAGGCCAGGCTCTTGTGCTGCGTCAGGAAATCCCAGAGGGCCTGGGCACCCGGCTTGCTGCGACGGCACAGCTCGGGCCGCTCACGATAGATGCGCAATTCCATGGTCAGCTCGAACTGCCCCGGCGGCGCCGCCTGCACCAGACGCTGCGCTTGCAGCTCTTTCTTGACTGAGCTGGCGGGCAGAAAGGTCAAGCCATGACCCTCCAGCGCCATGGCCTTGAGGCCTTCTGCCATATCGGTCTCGTAAATCGCGTCCAAGTTCAGGGGCAGCGTGCTGGCCTTGACGATCAGTTCGACCAGCCGACCGAGATAAGCCCCCGAGGCGTAGCTCAGAAAAGGGATCTTCTGCCCAGGATGGCCGGGCAGGCGGAACATGGGCTCGCCCTGGGCATCGGCGCGGGCGTAAGCGGCCAGGGTTTCATGGCCGAGTGAGGCCATCTGGTAACGCTCCGGATCCAGCTGCAAGGGCTGGCTGGCATGGTGATAGACGATCAGCAGATCGCAATTGCCTTCGCTGAGCTGCAGCATGGCATCGTGCACATTGAGCGCATTGAGCCGGCACTTCAGGGCTCCGAAGCGCTGGCGCAGGTCCATCAGCCAATGCGGGAAAAAGCTGAAGGCCAGCGAATGCGGCACGGCGAACTCGATCATGTCCTGGCCCGCCGACTGATGGCTGCGCAGCATATTGCGCGTGGCCTGCAGCTGCCCCAGGATCTCGACCGCTTGCGCCAGCAGGGTTTCACCCGCGCCAGTCAGCCGGGTCGGGTAGGACGAGCGATCGACCAGGTCCACCCCCGCCCAGGCTTCCAGCGCCTGGATCCGGCGCGAAAAGGCCGGCTGGGTGACATGCCGAAGCTGGGCCGAGCGCGAAAAGCTGCGCGTCTCGGCCAGGCTCACGAAATCTTCAAACCACTTGGTTTCCACGCTTTCAGTGTAGCCCGGCACACAGCCACCCCTGGGAAACCCTGTGCCGCTTGAACTTTCGGGCACGCGGCCCCCTCAAGTGGAGGGGGCCAGGTCATGCCCAAGGACGGAGACTGTGTTTACAGTCCACCCCAGGGAGAAGGGAAGCCACGGTCGCGACGACAAGAGCCACCGTTCCAACCCATCAATGCGTTTGTTAGCAACTGCAATCCATTTTTCGACCGAAACAACGGGACCGGCTCATGAAAGCTCTGAAGACTCTGGTGGCATCGACCTTGATCGCTGTGGCTGCTCCATCGATGGCAGGCGTCGTGAAGCAGACCCTGGACTTTGAAACCGTGCCGGTGACACGGAACAATCTGAAGACTGAGGTCAATCCGTATCAGGCTCAGAACATCACCTTCTCTGACGGTGCCTTTAGCCTGGGTAGCGTGGTCGAGTACGGCGAAGCCAGTGGTGCCACGGGCAACTTCTTCCGCGAGGCGTCTGTTTACGGCTCGATCACCAAGGGCGCGCTGGCCATGCTGCGCGCCCCGAACGACCCGATTTCTGGTCTGCCATCGATCTACATCAACGTCGCCGACGGTTTTGATACCGCGTTCTCGATGTTGTATACCTCCCTCGCGAACGTGAGCGGCACGGTTCAAATTTTCAGCGGCGCCAACGGCGAAGGCCAGGAATTGGTGAGCGGCGTGCTCGGCCCGATGTCCGGCGTCTGCACTTTGGAAGATGGCACGCCGGGCCCTTCTGGCGTCTTGTGCAACTGGACGAAGCTTCAGCTGGGTTTCACAGGCTCGGCACATTCCATCAAGATCACAGGCGCCAACGCGTCCTACTATTTTGATGACATTGCTTTGACTCGCACCTCGGGCAGCAACGTTCCCGAGCCGACCTCCATCGCTTTGAGCCTGGCGGCCCTGGGTGCCCTGGCTTTGTCGCGCAAGCGCAAGCAACAGGCCTGATTGACCCGCCAAAAGCCGCGGCAACTTTGAGCTGCCGTTCCCACGGAAAAGTCCGCCTAGCGCGGACTTTTTCTTTGTCTGAAACAGCTGATCTTCCTGCTGCGCTCAGGTCTCAGCGCCGCCGCTCTGCTGCAAACGCCACATGCGGGCGTAGAGGCCGTCCTGCTCCATCAAGACCGCGTGCGAGCCACGTTCAGCGATGCGGCCCCCTTCCATCACCAGGATCTCGTGGGCATCGACCACGGTGGACAAGCGGTGTGCAATGACCAGCACGGTCTTGTTCTGCGCTGCAGCCTCCAGCTCGGCCTGGATGGCGCGCTCGTTGCGCGAGTCCAGTGCCGAGGTGGCCTCGTCAAAAATCAGCAGCGGCGGATTCTTGAGCAGGGTGCGGGCGATCGCCACCCGCTGTTTTTCACCGCCGCTGAGCTTGAGCCCACGCTCGCCCACCAGGGTTTCATAGCCCCTGGGCGTGGCGCTGATGAAGTCATGGATGTGGGCGGCACGCGCGGCCTCTTCGATCTGCTCGCGGCTGGCGCCGGGGCGGCCGTAGGCGATGTTGTAAGCCACGGTGTCGTTGAACAGCACCGTGTCCTGCGGCACGATGCCGATGGCACGCCGCAGGCTCGACTGCGTCACCTCGGACAGCGCCTGTCCATCGATGGTGATGCGGCCGGAATCGACGTCGTAAAAACGATAGAGCAGCCGAGCCAGCGTGCTCTTACCCGCCCCGCTGGGGCCGACCACGGCCACTTTCTTGCCCGCCGGGATCTCAAAGCTCAGGCCTTGCAAGATCGGCCGGCTCAGCTCGTAGGCAAAGTGCACATCCTCGAAGCGCACCGCAGCGCCCTGCACCACCAGCTCACGGGCACCCGGCCGGTCCGCCACCTCGCGCTCGCGCTCCAGCAGGCCAAACATCTTGTCCAGGTCGGTCAGGCTTTGCTTGATCTCGCGGTAGATCACGCCGAGAAAATTCAGCGGGATGTAGAGCTGGATCATGAAGGCATTGACCATGACCAGGTCGCCCAGGCTCATGGTGCCCGCCACCACGCCGGCCGTGGCACGCCAGAGCATCAGCACCAGTGCGCTGGCGATGATCAGCTGCTGGCCGGTGTTCAGCAGTGACAGCGTGGACTGCGACTTCAGCTGGGCGCGGCGCAGCTTCTCCAGGCTTTCGTCGTAGCGGCGCGCCTCGAAGTCTTCGTTGTTGAAGTACTTGACCGTCTCGTAGTTCAGCAACGAGTCGATGGCCTTGCTGTGCGCCACCGAATCGAGCTCATTAAGCTGCTTGCGGAACTTGGTGCGCCACTCGGTCACCGTGATGGTGAAGCCGATGTAGAGCACCAGGGCGCCCAGCGTGATCCAGGCAAAGGATGCGTCGAACTTGAAGGCCAGCAGACCCAGCACCAAGGCCACCTCGATCAGCGTGGGCACGATGCTGTAGAGCGAGTACGAGATCAGCGAATGCACGGCGCGCGTGCCACGCTCGATGTCCCGGGTCATGCCGCCGGTCTGGCGCTCGAGATGGAAACGCAGGCTGAGGTCGTGCAGATGGCGGAACACCTGCAGCGAGATGCTGCGTGCCGTGCCCTCGGTGGCCTTGGCGAAGATCAGCTCGCGCAGCTCGGTGAACAGCGAGGTCGACAGGCGCAGGCCGCCGTAGGCGAGCAAGAGGCCCAGGGGCAGCACCAGCATGCTCTCCGTGGAGCCGGGCTTGATCGCCAGGCTGTCGACCAAGGACTTGAGCAAGAGCGGCACGCCCACATTGCTGAACTTGGCCGCCAGCATGAAGCCCAGGGCCAGGCCCACACGCCAGCGGTAGCGCCACAGATAGGGCAGCAGCTTGCGGATGGTGGCCCAATCCGATCGCGCGGGGGCCGCCGCGGGTGCGGAAGCCGGGGGGGCTGTCAAAGCAGCAGTTCTATCACGCATGGCTTGTCGTCGCTCAAAAGCGCAGGCCTCGCCCCAGGGGAGACGGCTCTGCAGCATCGGGTGTCATCAGGGCTGGATTCTCGGTGCTTTGCTCGCCAGAGGCCGAGCCGTCGCCAAATAGGCACGGCAGTTCAGCGTGGCCAGAGACTTGACCCTCCGAGGCCGATTCGATTGGCGGACAATTCATGCCTTCTCGAACCAGGAAACTCCATGAGCAGCAGCAGTAGCCCAACCAACAGCACCCCAGCCGCATCCGCCAGCACCGGTGCCCCAGCGCTGCCGCGTGAGCTGGTGCTGCGCGTGATGCCCATGCCAGCGGATGCCAATGCCAATGGCGATATCTTCGGTGGCTGGATCATGGCCCAGGTGGATCTGGCCGGCTCCGTGCAGCCGGCGCGTTTGTCGCGCGGCCGGGTCACCACGGTGGCCGTCAACGAGTTCATCTTCAAGCAGCGCGTCTCGGTCGGTGATTTGCTCTCGTTCTACTCGCAGATCACGCGCATCGGCCGCACCTCCATCACTGTGCGAGTCGAAGTGGTGGCTGAGCGCAACCCCATGAATCCAGAGGTGGTCAAGGTCACCGAGGCCAATCTGACCTATGTGGCCATCGACGACCAAGGCAAGCCCCGCCCCTTCGCTGAGCAAGCCTGAGCACCAGGACCGCATCCGGCCGACCATGGCTTCATCGGTTCTGATCCTCGGCGGCGGTGCCATCGGCAGCGCCGTGGCGGCGTATCTGTCCGCAGGCGGATGGCACGGCGAGATCCGCGTGCTGGAGCGCGACCCGAGTTACGCCCAGGCCTCATCGGCCCTGTCGGCCGCCTCGATCCGCCAGCAGTTCTCAACGCCGCTGAACATCGCCCTGTCGCAGTTCGGCCTGCAATGGCTGCGCGCCCATCCCGAATGCGGCCTCAGTGAGCAGGGCTACCTCTACTTGGCCGACACGGCCGAGCGCGCCGATGGACTGCGGGCCCTTCATGCCATCCAAACCGCGGCCGGCGCCGATATCGCGCTGATGCCGCCCGCCGAACTGAAGCAGCGTTGGCCTTGGCTGGCCTGCGAGGACCTGCACCTGGGCAGCTGGGGCCGCAGCGGTGAAGGCTGGTTCGACGGCTGGGCCTTGCTGCAGACCTTGCGTGCGCAAGCCTTGAACCAAGGCGTGCGCTACCTGGCCGATGAAGCGGTGGAGCTGCAGCGCGACAGCCACGGCGCGCTCAGCGGTGTGCGCACCCGAAAGGGTCAGGTCTTGCATGCCGACCTCTATGTGCTGGCCACCGGCGCCTGGTCGGGCACGCTGGCGGCCACGGCGGGCCTGGACCTGCCCATCAGCGCCAGGCGGCGCAGCGTTTACGTCTTCCGCAGCCCCGAGCCCGCGCCGGCCTGCCCGCTGCTGATCGACCCGACTGGCCTGTGGCTGCGGCCAGAGGGGCCGAACCAGTTCATCTGCGGCGGCACGCCGCTGAACGACGCGCCCGGCCTGCCGCTGGACCCGGAGGCCGATCTGTTTGAAGCATCGCTCTGGCCCGCCACGGCCCAGCGCGTGCCGGGCTTCGAGAGCCTGCGCCTGGAACGAGCCTGGGCCGGCTACTACGAGATGAACGACTTCGACCACAACGGCCTGGTCGGCGCCCTGCCTGGCTGCGCCAATCTGCTGCTGGCCTGCGGCTTCTCGGGCCATGGCCTGCAGCACGCGCCAGGCGTGGGCCGCGGCCTGGCCGAGTGGATTCGAACGGGCCGCTTCGAGACTCTGGACCTCAGGCCCTTGAGCCCCGCTCGGCTGGCGGCGAATCAGCCCTATCGCGAGCTCAATGTGATCTGAGCCCGCGGGGCCGGTGCTCAATCAAACTTTGAAAAATCCGGGGCGCGCTTTTGGAAGAAAGCCTGGAAGGCCTCCATCGCCTCAGGCGAGCGCAGCTTGGCGGCAAAGATCTCGGCCTCGACCTTGATCACCTCGTTCAGCTGCTCCTGGCTGTGGCGGCGCATCAGGCGCTTGCTCTCGCGCACGGCGCCGGGCGCCAAAGTGTTGAAGCGCTCGGCCACGCGGCGGGCATGGGCCACCACCTCGCTGCCCGGCAGCACCGCGTTGGCAATGCCGCATTCCACCGCATCGGGGCCGGTGAAGGGGTCGCCCAGCAGCAGCTTCTCGGCCGCCTTGACATGGCCCATCAGGCGCGGCACGACCAGGCTGGAGCCGAACTCGGGCACCAGGCCCAGGCCCACAAACGGCATGGCCAGGCGGGCGTCATCGGCCACGAAGACGAAATCACAGTGCAGCAGCAAGGTGGTGCCGATGCCGATGGCGGCGCCGTTGACGGCGGCAATCACCGGTTTCTCGCAGCCCAGCAGGGCGCGCATGAACTGGAACACCGGCGCGTCTTCATCGCGCGGCGGGCGGCTCATGAAGTCGTCGATGTCATTGCCCGAGGTGAAGATATTGGGCTGACCCTGGATCAGCACGGCACGCACCGTCTTGTCGCTGTTGACGGCGATCAGAGCCTCGGCCATGGCTTCGTACATGGCGCCGGTCAGCGCATTTTTTCTTTCGGGGCGGGCGATCTCGATCGTCGCCACGCCATTGACCACTGCCGTCTTGATGCTCATCTCAAACTCTCCTTGCAAGCCCGCCATTGTGCAGGCTGGATCTCATGCGGGCGGCCGCGCTCAGGCCGGCGGCTTGAGCTGCTGCCAATGGTTGGCCAGGTGCATCAGGTGGGCACGCTCGTACTGCGCCCGTGTCAGCTCGCCATAGGCGAAATGCGGGGCATAGGCGCCCTGGTGGCTGCTGAAGGACTCCATCGCGTCGAGCAGGCGCTGCACCGCCGTCTTCAAGGCCAGCGCCGGGTCCAGCGCGGCCGCGCCGGGAATCGGCTCATCCAGGCTGTGCGACATGGCGCCGCGCGCATCGAACCAGCTCCATGCAACGGCGCCCGCCGTGGCGCGGAACCAAGCGGGCTTGAGCTCGGGAAAGCCGCGCACCGAAAACTCGATGCTCTGCGCCGTGTGCTGCAGCATCTGCACCAGATTCCACTGCGCATTGCCGTGCAGGCGTGGTTCGCCGAACAGCAGTTCCAACACCGCCTCACGGGCATAACGCCAAGTCTTGAAGGACTGCAACTCGCCGCTGCAGCCCGCCAAGACTGTGGGCGCCAGCAGCAGCGCGCTGGCGCGCAGAAAACGGCGCCTTGCGGCGCCGTGCGGCCGAGCCATCAGAGGCGCTCGAGGATGCCGGCGGCGCCCTGACCTGCGCCCACGCACATGGTCACCATGCCGTACTTGGCACCGGTGCGACGCAGACCGTGGATCACGCTGGCGGCGCGGATGGCGCCGGTGGCGCCCAGCGGGTGACCCAGGGCGATGGCGCCGCCGTTCGGGTTCACCTTGCTGCGATCCAGCACGATGCCCTTGCTGTCCAGATCGTTCAGCACGGCCAGCGACTGGGCCGCGAAGGCTTCGTTCAGCTCAATCCAGCCCAGGTCGGCGGCGCTAATGCCAGCCAGCTTGAGCGCGGCGGGGATGGCCTCGATCGGGCCGATGCCCATGATTTCCGGCGGCACGCCACGCACGGCGAAGCTGACGAAGCGGGCCAGCGGCGTCAGGCCAAAGCGCTTGACGGCGGCTTCCGAAGCCACGATCAGGGCGCCGGCGCCGTCCGAGGTCTGCGAGCTGTTACCGGCGGTGACGCTGCCCTTGGCGGCGAACACCGGCTTGAGCTTGGCCAGGCCTTCGATCGAGGTGTCCTTGCGCGGGCCTTCGTCGACGCTGACGGTACGGCGGCGCTCGCTGATCGAGCCATCGGCCAGATTGGGCAGACGCTCGATGATCTCGAATGGCGTGGTCTCGGCTGCGAAGTGGCCGGCCTCGATGGCGGCCAGAGCGCGGCGGTGCGATTCCAGGGCGAAGGCGTCCTGGTCTTCGCGGCTGATCTTCCATTGCGCCGCCACCTTCTCGGCGGTCAGGCCCATGCCGTAGGCGATGCCGATGTTCTCGTCACGCTCAAAAATCAGCGGCGACAGCGAGGGCTTGTTGCCACCCATGGGCACCATGCTCATGGACTCGACACCGGCGGCGATCATCACCTCGGCCTCCCCGACACGGATGCGGTCCGCCGCCATTTGCAGGGCGGTGATGCCCGAGGCGCAGTAGCGGTTGACGGTCACGCCGCCGACGCTGTTGGGCAGGCCGGCCAGCACGGCGCCAACCCGGGCGATGTTCATGCCCTGCTCGCCTTCGGGGAAGGAGCAGCCGACGATGGCGTCTTCAATCGCCGCCGGGTCCAGACCTGGGGCTTGAGCCAACGCGGCCTGGATGGCGCGCACCAGCATCTCGTCGGGGCGGGTGTTCTTGTAGTAACCACGGCCCGACTTGCCGATGGGCAAACGGGTGGCGGCGCAGATAAACGCTTCTTGCACTTGCTTTGCCATGATGTTCAACCAACCTTTCAGTTCTTGGGGGTCTTGGGTATCCAAGCCCAGACAAATTCACATTCAACCGGGTTCACACCGGCCTCATCCGTCACCACCACCGACACGGTGACTTCACCTTTGGGCTCCGCCACCATCAGCTCGCGCTGGGCAGCGCTCAGCGTGGCGCGTGCCCGCATCGCACCGCTGGCACGCTTCTTGAAATCCACATGCATGGATTTGCACAGCGGCAGGCAGTCGTCGCGCACATTCATGCCGACCACCATGCCCGTCGCCGTCTCAGCCAGCAAGCCCATCGCCGCGGCATGAACGCCGCCAATATGGTTTTGCACCGCCCGCCGGTTGGCGATGGCGATCTCCGCCACCTCCGTATCCAGGTACACAAAGTCCAGCTTCGCCGTGCCTGTGAAAGGCACGGCACGCCGCAGCGCCAGATTGCGCGCCATCGGCCGCACAGCCGCCGGCCAGGCATCGAGCTTGGCCAAGGTGCGTGCGAGGCGATTGGGTGCGGAGCTCATCGTGTCTTCAGTGTTTGGGAGGCGTAGCGAGCGGACCCAGGGCTAGGCGCGGGTGCCCGCGAACAACCGGAGCGACCTTGAGGGTCGTGAGGATTGTTCGTGGGCTGCAACGACGCCATGGGTTCGCGCAGTAGCCTCAGTTCCGAACCGGTTTGCCGGTTTGGAGCATGCCCATGATGCGTTCTTGAGTCTTGGGATGCTCCAGCAGGCTGCAGAAGTGCTTGCGCTCCAGCGACATCAGGTACTCCTCGTCGACCAGAGAGCCGGCTTCCACCGCACCACCACAGACCACATCGGCGATCAAGGCGGCCAGATGGAAATCGTGCTGGCTGATGAAGCCACCGTCACGCATATTGGCCAGCTGGCCCTTGATGGTGGCGATGCCCGAGCGACCGGCGACCGGGAACTTGGCCTTGAGCGGCGGGCGGTAGCCCGACTCGAACAAGCCCTTGACCTGGGCGCTGGCGACGTGCAACAGCTCGTCCTTGTTGGGCACGATCACATCGCTGTCGAGCAGGAAGCCGTTCTTCTTGGCTTCCAGGGCCGAGGTCGCCACCTTGGCGGTGGCCGCGGTGGTGAAACCGTCCTTCAGGAAGGCGAACAGGTCGACGCCGGAATTGCCGGCTGCGGCCATTTCGGCCGCACGGCGGGCGATATAAGTCAGGCCGCCGCCACCGGGGATCAGGCCCACGCCCACTTCCACCAGGCCGACATAACTTTCCATGTGCGCGACACGGCGTGCGCAATGCACAGCCAGCTCGGCGCCGCCGCCCAGGGCCAGGCCACGCATGGCGGCCACCACCGGCACCTGGGCATAGCGGATGCGCAGCATCATGTCCTGCAGCTTCTTCTCTTCCGGCGCGATGCCCTTGGCTCCCGACTTCATGAAGACCGGCATCAGCGCTTCCAGATTGGCGCCGGCCGAGAAGACATCGTCCGGGCTCCAGATCACCAGGCCCTTGTAGCCGCTTTCCGCGATCTCGACAGCCTTGAGCAGGCCTTCGGTCACGGTCGGGCTGATCAGGTGCAGCTTGGCGGTGATGGAGGCGATGACGACTTCCTTGTCCAGCGTCCAGACGCGCACTTCCTCGTTCTTGAACAGCTCGGTGCCGGCCTTCAGCGGCTCGACGGCGCCTTCGCCGACCAGGCGTTCCGGGAAAGCCTGGCGGGCGTAGACCGGCAGCTCGGCACGGGCCTTGAACTTACCTTCCGCGGCGCTCCAGGAACCGTTGACGCTGTGCACGCCACCGTTCTCGGCCACCGGGCCTTCGAACACCCAAGCGGGCAGCGGCGCGCTGGCCAGGGTCTTGCCGGCGGCGATGTCTTCCTGGATCCACTCGGCCACTTGCTTCCAGCCGGCGGCTTGCCACAGCTCGAAAGGACCTTGTTGCGAGCCGAAGCCCCAGCGCATGGCGAAGTCGATTTCTCGAGCGGTGTCGGCCACGGTCGCCAGATGCACAGCCACGTAGTGGAAGCTGTCACGCAGGATGGACCAGAGGAACTGGGCCTGCGGGTTGCTCGATTCACGCAGCAGCTTGATGCGATCGGCCGCCGGCTTCTTGAGCATGCGGGCGACGATCTCGTCGGCCTTCTTGCCGCCAGCAACGTACTCGCCCGTGGCGAAGTCCAGACGCTGGATCTCCTTGCCGACCTTTTTGTAGAAGCCCGCGCCGGCCTTCTGGCCCAGGGCGCCCTTCTCGATCAGACCGGCCAGCACCTTGGGCGTGGCGTAGGTGCTGAAGAAAGGATCATCCTTCAGGTTGTCCTGCATGGTCTTGACCACATGGGCCATGGTGTCCAGGCCGACCACGTCCGCGGTGCGGAAGGTGCCGCTGGAGGCGCGGCCCAGCTTCTTGCCGGTCAGGTCGTCGACCAGATCCACCGACAAACCGAACTTTTCGGCCTCGATCATGGTGGCCATCATGCCGGCGATGCCAACCCGGTTGGCCACGAAGTTAGGCGTGTCATTGGCGCGCACCACACCCTTGCCGACGGCGGTGGTGACGAAGCCTTCCAGCTGATCGATCACTTCCGGACGGGTCGACGGGGTGTTGATCAGCTCCACCAGGTACATATAACGCGGCGGGTTGAAGAAATGGATGCCGCAGAAACGCGGCTTGATTTCTTCCGGCAGCACTTCGCTGAGCTTGGTGATGCTCAAGCCCGAGGTGTTGGAGGCGACGATGGCTTGCGGGGCGATGAAGGGCGCGATCTTGGTGTACAGATCGAGCTTCCAGTCCATGCGCTCGGCAATCGCCTCGATGATGAGGTCGCAGTCCTTGAGCAGCTCGAGGTGCTCTTCGTAATTGGCCTGCTGGATCAGCGCGGCGTCGGCCACATCGCCCAGGGGTGCGGGCTTGAGCTTCTTCAGGCCGTCGATGGCCTTGGACACGATGCCGTTCTTCGGGCCTTCCTTGGCCGGCAGGTCGAACAGCACCACCGGCACCTTGACGTTGACCAGATGCGCAGCGATCTGCGCGCCCATCACGCCAGCGCCGAGCACGGCGACTTTGCGAACTTGGAATCGACTCACGTACTTCTCCTTGGAAGAGCTTGTTGACTTGTTTGTTTGTTTTCTGTTCTCGCGGCGCAGCGCCGATCGTGGGCGCTGGGCTCGGATTCAATGCCCGCGGCGCAGCCAGGCTGGCCACGGCACAGCTTCAGTTCATTCCACGCGTTGCCAGACCTGGGTGCGGTAAAAGAAGGCGATGTAACCACGCATCTCCATCTTCTTGCCACCTTCAATCGGTGTCAGGCGCGCCTTGTAGGTCTTGCCGCTGTTGGGGTCCAGGATTTCGCCACCGGTCCAGTGCTCTTTGTCGCTGGCGTCTTGCTTGACGTTGCGCAGGATGGTCAGGCCGAGCACCGGCTTGTCCTTGCGGTCGTCGGCGCATTTCTCACACTTGGCGTCCTGCTTGGCCGGATCGAAGACCTTCTCGATCGTGCCGGTCAGTACGCCACCGCTTTCGGTGATGCGGACCAGGGACTTCTCGGTCTTGCCGTCGTCGTCGATGGTCTTCCACAGGCCCACCGGGGTGGTCTGGGCCGAGGCCATTGCGGCAACAAGGCTGAGTACGGCAGCGGCGAACACGTTCTTCATGGCGTCTCCTGGTTTCGTGTGAAAAGCCCGGCTCTGGCGGCCGGGCTGGGGCGAAGCTTGAACGGCGGGTGCTTAGAACAGCGCCTCGTCCATTTCCATCAGCGGCTGCAGACCGGCACGGGCGGTGCGGATCAGGGTGGCCGTCTCCGGCAGCAGCTTCGCAAAATAGAAGCGGGCTGTCGAGAGCTTGGCGGTGTAGAACTTGTCGCCGCTGGCTTGCTTCTCCAGCGCCACCTTGGCCATGCGGGCCCAGAAGTAGGCGAAGGTCAGGTGACCCACCACACGCAGGTAGTCGACCGCCGCCGCGCCCACTTCATCGGGGTTCTGGAAGGCCTTCATGCCGATCTCGGTGGTCAGCTTGGTGACCTTGTCGCCCAGGTCGGCCAGCGGGTTGATGAACTCCTGCATGGCCTCGTTGGTGCCCTCTTCCTCGACGAAGGCAGCGATCTTCTTGCCGAATTTCTTCAGCTTGGCGCCGTTGTCGCCGAGGATCTTGCGGCCCAACAAGTCCAGCGACTGGATGGTGTTGGTACCTTCGTAGATCATGTTGATGCGCGCGTCGCGCACGAACTGCTCCATGCCCCACTCGTGGATGAAGCCATGGCCGCCGAAGACCTGCATGCAGTGCGAGGTGGCGATCCAGCCGTTGTCAGTGATGAAGGCCTTGATGATGGGCGTCAGCAGCGCGACTTCGTCGTCGGCGGCCTTGCGCTCGTCTTCGTCGTCCGAGCTCAGGGCCTTGTCCAGGGTCATGGCCACATAGGTCGACAGGGCGCGGCCGCCTTCGGCATAGGCACGCGCGGTCAGCAGCATCTTGCGCACATCGGGGTGGACGATGATGGGGTCGGCCGCCTTCTCGGGCGCCTTGGGGCCGCTCAGCGCGCGCATCTGGATGCGGTCCTTGGCGTAGGCGGCGGCGTTCTGGTAGGCCACTTCGGTCAGGCCCAGGGACTGGTTGCCCACGCCCAGGCGGGCGGCGTTCATCATCACGAACATGGCGGCCAGGCCCTTGTTCGGCTGGCCGACGAGGGTGCCGACCGCGTCTTCCAGCACCATCTGGCAGGTCGAGTTGGCATGGATGCCCATCTTGTGCTCGAGGCCGGCGCAGAAGATGCCGTTGCGTGCACCCAGGCTGCCATCGGCATTGACCAGGAACTTGGGCACCACGAAGAGCGAGATGCCCTTGGAGCCTTCGGGTGCGTCCGGCAGGCGGGCCAGCACCAGGTGGATGATGTTCTCCACCATATTGTGTTCACCCGCCGAGATGAAGATCTTGGCACCGGTGATCTTGTAAGTGCCATCGGCTTGCGGCACAGCCTTGGTGCGCAGCATGCCCAGGTCAGTACCGCAATGGGGTTCGGTCAGGCACATGGTGCCGGTCCACTCGCCGCTGGTCAGCTTGGGCAGGTAGGTGGCTTGCTGCTCGGGCGTGCCGTGGGCATGCAGGCACTCGTAGGCGCCATGGCTCAGGCCCGGATACATGGTCCAGGCCTGGTTGGCCGAATTCATCATCTCGTAGAAGCTCTGGTTGACCACCAGAGGCAGGCCTTGACCGCCGTACTCGGGGTCGCAGCCCAGGGCCGGCCAGCCGCCTTCCACATACTTGGCATAGGCTTCCTTGAAGCCCTTGGGCGGCGTGACCTCGTGCGTGGTCTTGTCCAGGGCGCAACCTTCGGCATCACCGCTCAGATTCAGAGGCGCCAACACTTCGGCCGCAAACTTGCCGCCTTCTTCCAGCACGGCATTGATGGTGTCGGCATCGATGTCAGCGTGCTTGGGGCACTGCTTGAGCTCGTCGACGATGTTCAGCACTTCGTGCATCACAAACTGCATGTCGCGCAGCGGCGGGTTGTACTGGGGCATGGTGTGCTCCTGGTTTCGAACGGAAAGGGAAATGAATCGGCTCAGCTTCGGCGGCTCTTGGCCGCCGACTTGGGAGGTGTGGATTTCGGGGCGTTCAACGCTGCCTCGGCCTGCAGGCCGGCCTCGGTGGCGTAGAACTGGATGGTTCGCTCAAAGCCCACGCCGGCGCGGTCGAGCGCACCAGGCTTGCGCATGAAACGGGCATCGTGGTGCAGAGACAAAATCAGGCCGTGCAGCTCGAACAGGATCTGCTCGACATCGGCGTCGGCATGCAGATGCCCTTCCTGCTGCGCCAGCACAATGGCTTTGTGCAGGGCGGCATGCCAGGCCTTGACCATGGCCACGAGGGCATCGCGCACCGGGCCGGGCCGGTCGTCAAACTCGACCGCACCGCTGATGTAGATGCAGCCCGAGTCGATTTCCACCGACACCCGGCGCACCCAGCGCTCGAACAGGGCGCGCAGGCGCGGCAGGCCGCGCGGCTCGCGGATGGCGGTGTAGAAGACCTCTTCCTCGAACTTGGCGTGGTACTCCATCACCACGGCGATCTGCAACTCTTCGCGCGACCCGAAATGGGCGAATACGCCCGACTTGCTCATCTTGGTCACATCGGCCAGCGCACCGATCGACAGGCCCTCCAGGCCCATGTGCGAGGCCAGGCCCAGGGCGGCCTCCAGAATCACCGCCCGGGTGTGCTGGCCTTTTTGCAGCGAGCGCGCCACCCGCGCAGGCTTGGCCGCGGGCTCGGCGGCCGGGCCAGTGCTGGAGCGGGTGCTGGGGTTGAGTGACACGGGTGAAATCCTGCGGGTTCGGTGGACGGCCCCGTCATGCGACCTGGACCATGCCGGACATAATAAAACGAACGGTCGTTCTATTTTGCAGAAAGCACGGCCTTCCAGGCAAGGATTTGTCACGGATTTTTAGAGGCAGGCATCTAGCAAGCCCCTGCTGCCGGCGCCTGACAGAGGGAGACAGCTCAACGCAGAGCACACGGCACACCTGCTCGCGCCGGAGGCCAAACTTTGCATTGGACGCGCACCACCATGACAAACACATGAACGGGTCGCGCCGCGCCCACAACCCACCTTGACTGCCGCCCAAGCAAGGCGTCAGCCCCCATGGCATGCTTGAGTCCGGCACCGTTCTTGCAGTACGCTTCAAGCAGGAGGTCAGCCCCGTGGATGTGCTTCAACTGGATGTCTCTGGTCGGCCGCAGGCCTGGATCACCACGCGCGATGCCGCAGTCATCTACGCCAGCGACGGCATTGCCTGGACCCTGGGCCAGCCCTGCCAGGTGCTGCGCGGCGGTCTGCAGCGGCGTACCGGCCTGCAGTCGCGCATCGAGGTCCACCCCATCATCGCCGTGCGCGGCGCCGTGCCGAGTCGTGCCTGGCGCCAGGCCCCTGCCCTGACGAACAACAAGCTGTTCGTGCGCGACCGCTACACCTGCGCCTACTGCGGCCATCGCTTTCATCCCGACGATCTGACACGCGAGCACATCCAGCCCAGCTCGCGCGGCGGCCCGGACAGCTGGATGAATTGCATCACCGCCTGCCGCAGCTGCAACGGCCGCAAAGGCAGCCGCCTGCCCGAGGAGGCCCATATGAGCCTGCTCTACCTGCCCTATGTGCCCAATCTGCACGAAGACATGATCCTGCGCGGCCGCCGCATCCTGGCCGATCAGATGGATTTTCTGTGTCAGTGTCTGCCCAAGACCTCTCGCCTCTGGCGAGAACACCACCACTAACCTCACGGGCGGTGTGGCGTGCTAGCGCCACATCAGCGCCGGGATGAGCGGCCAAAGCACCAGCTGGCGATCCGCTTGCGGTAATTCTCGATAGCCCGCTAGTGAAAGTCACGGCTCGACAGACTCAGGCTGCCCAGCAAAGAAGTCAGATCTGTTACCTGACCCACGATGATGTTTCGCACCTCTCCCTCGCGTTGCCATCGCCCTTTCACCCCCAGCAGCTTTGCATTCAGGATGGCTTGACGCTGCTGCTTCAGCACATCACGCCAAACCACCAGCTGCACATCACCGGTCTCATCTTCAAGGGACATGAACGTCACACCGCTGGCTGTTTCCGGCTGCTGCCTCACCGTCACAAGGCCCGCGTAACGAACCGGCCGGCCATCAGACAGGTCGTGAAGCTCCGCTGCCGTGCTGAATCGCATTTCGGACAACCGTCGACGCACAAAGGCCAGCGGATGGCGACGCAGGGACAATCCCAGCGCTGCATGATCCCAAAGCACCTCCTCTTCTTCAGGTGCTGCCTCAAGTTCGAGGGTGGCCTCATCAATGCACGCCTGCTGCAAAAGCTCCGGCGCGCCGGTCCAGCCCGCTGCATCCCAGACCTGTTGGCGACGATGGCCGGACAAAGCCATCAACGCGTCAGCAGCCGCAAGCTGGCCCATGTGATGCGGAGCCAGCCCTGCTCGTCGAGCCAAGTCTTCGGTGTTGACGAAAGGCGCGAGAGCTCGCGCCGCAACAATTCGTTCGATAGCGTCCCCGGGCAGCCCTGCCACGAACCGCAAGCCGAGCCGCACCGCAGGCCGATCAGCCCCCTCAATCTCCTCCAGGGAGCAGTCGCCAAAGCTCACCAGCACATCCACGGGCCTGACTTGGACGCCATGCGCGACTGCGTCACGAACCAATTGGCGCGGGGTATAGAACCCCAAAGGCTGCGAGTTCAGCATGGCGCAGAGAAACTCGGCTGGATGTCGGCACTTCAACCAGCAACTGGCATAAACCAACAGAGCAAACGATGCAGCATGCGACTCCGGAAATCCGTAGGAACTGAAGCCCTTCACTTGCTCGATGATCCCTTGCGCGAACTCGAGGGTGTAGCCATTTGCGAGCAGCCCACCAATGAGCCGCCCCTCATACTTTCCCAGCCCCCCTTTGCGCTTCCAGGCCGCCATCGCTCGCCGCAAGCCATCGGCTTCATCAGGGCTGAAGCCAGCCGCCAGCACCGCGATTTGCATGCACTGCTCCTGAAAGACAGGGACGCCCAAAGTGCGTCCCAAGGCCTCCCTCAAGGCTTCACTGGGGTAGGTGATTGGCGCTTTGCCTTGGCGACGATTGAGATAGGGATGAACAGCACCCCCTTGAATAGGGCCGGGGCGTACCAAGGCCACCTCGACGACGAGGTCATAGAAGCAACGCGGCTGCAAGCGAGGGAGCATCTGACGCTGGGCACGTGATTCAATCTGGAAGACCCCCACCGTATCAGCCTTGCAAATCATGTCGTACGTGGCGGGATCTTCCGCCGGAATATCCTGCATCTCCATCGCAAGACCCTGTCGCGCGCCAATCAGATCCAGCGTCTTTCGAATGGCCGTGAGCATGCCCAGGGCCAGCACATCGACCTTGAGCAAGCCCAAGGCATCGATGTCATCCTTGTCCCACTCGATGACGGTGCGATTCTTCATCGACGCGTTCTCGATGGGAACAATGCGGCTGAGCGGACCTCGCGTCAGCACAAAACCGCCCGTGTGCTGGCTTAAGTGGCGAGGCATGCCTATGAGCTGAGCACTCAGTTTGATCAGTTGCTGTATCGCCAGGGAATTGGCATCCACTCCCACCTCTGCCAAACGCTGGGCATCCAACCCTTGCCCGTCGAACCATTGACAAGTACGCGCCATCACCCTGACCTGTTCGAGCGAAAAGCCCAGCGCTTTACCTACATCTTGTATGGCACCACGAGTGCGATAGGTCGCCACCGCCGCCGTCAGTGCAGCTCGTGTACGCCCATACTTTCGATAGAGATACTGAATCACCTCTTCTCGCCGCTCATGCTCGAAATCAACATCAATGTCAGGAGGCTCTTTGCGTTCACGACTGATGAATCGCTCGACCAGAACCACGGCACGCGCGGGATCGACCTCGGTGATTCCTAAGCAGTAGCAAACGGCGCTGTTCGCGGCACTCCCACGTCCTTGGCAGAGAATGCGTCGACTGCGCGCAAAGGCCACGATGTCGTACACGGTGAGGAAGTAATGCTCATAGCCAAGCTCGCCAATGAGATTCAATTCGTGCTCGATCTGAGCTCGCACCTTCGCCGGAGTACCGCTGGGCCATCGTCGAATGGCCCCCTCGTAGGCCAGACGGCGCAAATAGCAGCTCGCTGATTCCCCCTCCGGAACCAGTTCGGCGGGATATTCGTAGCGGAGCTCATCGAGTGAAAAATTGCAACGCGCAGCGATCTTGAGCGATTCGCGCAGCAAACCCGGTTGTCCTGCGTAGCGATTGGCCAAGCTCAAGCGAGAGCGCAAACGGCGCTCCGCATTCCCTGCCAACTCCGTCCCGCAATCTGTCAAGGGCTTTCGCAAACGAATGGCTGTCATGACATCCAAGAGCGGTTTGCGGGAGCGCACATGCATCTGCACATCACCCGTGGCCACGAGGGGGATCGCCGTCAGCTCGCTGGCTTGCGACAGTCGCTCCATCACGATCTCGTCATCCAGGAGCTTCAGTTGCTCGACACCCAACCAGACACGCCCCATGAAGTTCTTCAGCAACCAGCGGGCAATTTCGTTGCAATGGGTTTGAGAACTGTGGCGTGCTGGGACAGCGATAAGCACGCAATCCTCAAGCTGTGACGGAATGATGGCTTCTTGCAGCAAGCGATAGCTGCCCTTGGTCGCTTCGCAACGAAGCCCGGTGATGAATTCGCAAAGGTTTCCGTAGCCTTGCAGATTGCAAGCCAGCACCACCAACACGAACGGCGTCGCACCTTCGACTTGAAACTGACTGCCAATGAGAAGTTTGATACCCGCCTCTTTCGCGGCCACATGAGCGCGAACCACCCCTGCCAAACTGCAATAGTCCGTCAGCGCAATTGCCGTGTAACCCAGAGCAGCAGCACGCTCAACCAGCTCACAGGGTCGACTTGCCCCGGTCAGGAAAGAAAAATTGCTGATGCAACGCAGTTCGGCATACGCAATCTGCAAGCCTTCGTCCATTGCACGGCCTCATGAAAAAAAACCATGAAGCCACCAAGCGGCATCATCAGAAAGGCGCGTCTGAAAAATCCACAACAAGCCAGCCTGCTCACTCCAAGCGAGCCAATAGTCGCGCACCACATTGCACATGTGCTGTGCAACCTCGTCACGATGCCACCACCCATCTTCGACAGCATGGGGGCCCGCAAGCAGCTTGAGCGCGCCCTGATACTCCGGCCGCCCATTTCGAACCGCCAATTTCAGCGGTTGCTCCAAAATGAAAGAGGGCGCAGGGTAGCGTGACGGCTGAGCTTTCCTGCGCGGCAAAGGCTCAGCCGCAGGCTGCCAAGTGCAGGACCATTCCAAACGATTGTCGTCACCAAGCACCGGGCGACAAACACGTTCGGCCCCCAACCTTGCAGCCAGTCGTTCTTGCAACATCGACACACTCTCTCGCGCCAAAACCACATCGGGCAACAAGGACGCACTGCGCTCCAATAAGGGCTCAACTTCGGTGGCTTGCAATTCCAAGTCACCAACGGGAGCCAGCAATTTCACTTGGGCCAGGTTCTCTGCAAGCAAGCGAAACAAATGCTCGATGTCTCGCGTCGCCACCGCGGTGCGAACGACCAGACTCCCCCCTGCGCCTGCGTCTTTGGCGCGCATGCTGTCGTGCCCCCACTTCAATGTGAAAGCAAGCACGCCCGCGTGACGCGCGCTCAACCACCCCCCGAGCTGAAGCAAGAGTTGACGAGCGCCGACCAAAAGCGCTGACGCATGCTCGACCCGAAACGGCAGCTCCAACTTGGTTTGAAAACGCTCCGGCAATTGAACCCAGGCGTGAGCCTCGGGCTGCCGACCGTAGATCTGATCCAGCGCCCCAAGCAACTCCTTGTCAAAGCGTCGACTGATGCCTGCTCGAGGCAAGCGGCGCACATCCCCCAGAGAGCGAGCCCCAATGCGCATCAGCACAGGCAAATGCGGTCGCACGGCGCTCAGAACATGCATCGGCAATGGATCCAACATGGCTTCAAGATCACGCTTCAATCCGTTCTCGACGCCAGCGCGAGCAAAGGCCAATGCGGCCAGACTGTTGGGCCCCCATGCCAAAGCCTTCACACCAAACCCTGCACACTCCGCAAGAACACGGTCACGCAAGGCGCGCCGCCCTTTGAACAGCCTCGTACTGGCCTCCACCTCCATTGCCACAGCCTCCTCGACCAAGCTGACTCTGGGCGTGAACTGCAAAGCCCAAAAAGCCAGCGCTTGAAGAGATGCGTCAATGGGGGACGACGTCGCGCTCAAATCCGGTCGTCGAAGTACGCACCACAACATCAGGCACTCGCAAGGTAAGACGGCTTGGATAACGCAAGCGCTGGGTCATGATGTCCATGAGACCGCCAGGAACAGACATCAAGCGCAGTTCGGCATCGAAACTCGGACCGCGACGTTTGAAAATTCGTACACAGAGTTCCCAGTCCTCCGACACACGAACCTGCAAACGAAGCGGCGCCGCTGAAGACTCGCCCGCCACAAGGGCCGGGCGAAACACGAAAACAGGTGCATCACACCCCGAGGCCAACACCTGCAAGCGCCGAACTTGCTCGGCACGCACCTGCGGCAGCCAAGTCAAGACCGCTCCGCAAGCATTGCTCTTGATAGCTTGCTCCGTTGCCCACAGGCGTTCATGAGGCTTTTCAACATCCACCCAAAGCAACCGATTCGAATCGATGCCATCGCAACACAAGCCAGGAGGGTGCGGACGGTACGGAGGGCCGATGACGGCAATATCACGCCCTCTTTCACTCACAGCGCGCAGCGCAGCAGATGCCAGACGCCACTCCAGCAAGGCAGCCCGATTGATCAAGACCTCAGTCAAGCCGCGGCAGGGCCAACCATGCCCTGGAAGCTCGGCATCCAGGGCCGCGAACCCTGTAGACAGGGTGAGCTCCGCAGTTTGGCCCAGCTGATCGCCACGCCAAACCGCCGCTTCCACCTTCGACGGCAAGGCGCGGAAAGCCGGGAGTGGCGGCCGGCAATCGAATGCGAAGGAAGGGGTGGGTGGCCCTGCCTCGACGGATGGTAGAGAACGCATGATGGTGTGAGAACCTTTTTGGTACTGTATTTTTATACAGTATATTGATCATCTCACCCATCACACTCAATTTTTGAAAAACTCATGGCACAAAGCAGAGTCGCCCGTGCCTAGATTCACGCCCCCATTGCGGTGCCCGAAAGCCCCCCTCATCCACAACAAGGGCCGTCATGCTTGATTCGCCCACAGCCAAGCTGCACCGCAAGGTGCACGGCCCGATACCCGCACGGCCGCACAATCCAGCAACATGGGGCGCAGTCAACGGCTGCACAATGGATCTCGTTGCAGCAGCACGCCTTGTGCTGCGTCTAGGAGAAACACCCCATGAACAAGACCCTCATCACCGCCAGCCTCGTGGCCCTTGCCACTCTGAGCGCCTGCTCCACCACCAGTCCCGATGTGATTCAACGCAATGAAGCCCAGCGCATGGCCGTGGTGCAGGACGCCACCGTGCTGAGCGTGCGCAGCGTCACCGTGGACGGCTCGCAAAGCGGTGCCGGCGCCGTCACCGGCGGCGTGGTCGGTGCCGTGGCCGGCTCTTCGGTGGGCGGCCGCCGCGAAGGCCAGATCGTTGGCGTGCTGGGGGCCGTGGCCGGCGCGGTGATCGGCAATGCCATCGAGCGCAGCGCCACCCGCGAAGAAGCGATCGAAGTGTTGGTGCAGCTGCGCAACGGCGAGCGCCGCTCCATCGTCCAGGCCAAGGGCAATGAGAACCTGAACCCGGGCGAAGCCGTGATCCTGACCACCACCGGCGGCAAGACCCGCGTGACCCGCGCCCCTGCCGTGCGCGTCGACACCACGAATTGACCCTGAATCGGCGCACCGTCTGCCGCGGATGGCACGCGGTGCGCCTTGAAATTGCTCGCGCCCTACTACCTGCCCCTCCCTAGGCGGCTTGGCGCCTCAGCGCCACAACCCATGATCGAATTCGGCGAACACAAGGCCGACCATCCCCGATCGACCTCACAAAGCGCCATAAAGCTCCACCATTCCCCGCGCTAACTTGCTAAATTAGCCGCTTATCTCTGTTTTCCCATGCGCAAGGCATGCGAAAACTAGCACTCACGCATCGCTGAAGTCGCATCTTGAAGTTCACGCCCATACGGCAGAACTCAGAAAGGCTGTGAATGAGTCGTCGAACGGGGGGTGACTTGGGCAATCGTCCTAGAACGAAACGCCTGAGGCCGGCAGAGCAGCCTTCGAAGCTGCTTCTTTTGCTGGTGTTTTGCGGCCTTGCCGCCGCTTTGGTCGTGCAGCAGCAATGGCTAGGCCTGGTGGCCTGCGCGCTCGGCGCCTGCGTGCTTTGGTGGCCCATCCCTTCTACGGCCGACCCACTCAACGCTGACGAGGCGAATCCATCCACGCCCGCTGCTCCCCCGCTCGCAGAAGGGACGTCATTGATGGCCGCAACCGTGTTGCCGGTATGGAGCCGCCAGCTGACGATCATCCAAAGCAGCGTGCAGTCTGCGACGTCCGAACTGCTGAGCAGCTTTTCCAGCATGCTGGAGCTGCAAGACCAATGGGCGAGTCAACTGCAAGCCCTGTCTGCGCAGAACGACCATAACGCCCACACCCGTCAGCATCTAGACCAGCTCTCACTCATCAGCGCCCAGACCCGGATCGAATACGACAAGGTTCTGGAGCGACTGCAGTTTGGCGACCGTGTGTCGCAAATGGTGGATGTGCTGCGCCAAGACACGGAACGATTTGCCCGTCAGCTGCCCCACATGGCACAGGCTGCGCCAGCCGATGCCAATGCTTGGCTGGCCGCACTAGAAGTCCGCTACACCACCGATGAGCAACGTTTCATCCATCACGACCAAGCGCACACGCCACAGCCAAGCAAGGTCGACTTCTTTTAGGGTCCATCTCCCTTTCTTCAACCGGTCCAAACCTTCCACAAAGAGGCACACATGAGCAAAACAATTCTGGTCGTCGATGATTCGGGCAGCTTCCGCACTGTGGTCAAGCTGGCGCTGCAAAAAGCGGGCTACAGCGTTATCGAAGCAGTCGATGGGAAAGATGCCATCGGCAAGCTCGATGGGGCCAAGATCAATCTGATCGTATGCGACGTCAACATGCCGAACATGGATGGCCTGAGTTTTCTCAAGCATGTCAAAACCTTGGCGGCATACAAGTTCACTCCGGTCATCATGCTGACCACCGAGTCACAAGAAGAAAAGAAGGCAGAGGGCCGCGCCGCCGGCGCCAAGGCATGGATCACCAAGCCCTTCCAACCCTCGCAACTGGTGGACGCCGTCAACCGACTGTGTGTTTGAGCGCGCTGCCGCTGCACAGAACAAAACCCGATTGACTGGGGTCCGCCAACCCCTGGGAGTGAGCCATGCCGGATGCCGAAGATGCCCCAGCCACACTGGCGAGCAGCGCTTCAACCCTTGAGCCCCCGACCTTGACGGTGGGGCCCGAGTTCACGATCGCTCAAGCCGCAGCCCAACGGCAAAGGTTGTTGGACGCTGTTCAAAGCATGGGGGCTGGCCCGCTTCGCCTGGACTTGAGCGGCGTCAGCGACTTTGACAGCGCGGGCGTGCAGCTGCTGCTGTCCACCCAGCGCAGTGTCCAGGAGATGAACGCGGAAGTGCTGATTGTCCAAGCCAGCGACGTCGTTCTGGAGGTTCTGCGCTGCTATGGACTGGAGCCCACGCTCGGTGCCGCGGGACCCACGCCCCTTGCGCAAGTCGCCGCCACCCGCTGACAGGAAGAAGCCTATGTCTATGAGCGATGACGACGCCGAAATCCTGGCCGTTGCACGGGCCGGATTTCTCGACGAAGCCCAGGAAATGCTGCGCCAGTTCGAGCAAGGGCTGCTGGTACTGGAAAGTGACCCTGCAGATTCAGAAAGCCTGAACTCGGCGTTCCGGGCGGCACACACCATCAAAGGCACGGCTGGCATGTTTGGCTGTGATGCGGTGGTCAGCTTCACCCACGAAGCTGAAACCCTGCTGGAAGCTTTGCGCGCCAATCAACGCCAGCTTGACGACGATGTGATGGGCGCCTTGCTGGAAAGCCGCGACCAGATCGAGATGCTGCTTGGCGAAGTGCGCAGCGGCGAAAGCGACCCGCAGGTCGCTGCCAGCAGCGCCGCTCTGGCCGGCCGGCTCCGCGCGCTCTTGGGTAAACCCGCCCTGGCCGAGCCGCCCCCGGCAACGCAGGCCGCCATCGAGACGAAGGCCGAAACGGCGGCCGATCACGGCTGGCATCTGTCCCTGCGCTTCCTGGCCGATGCGCTGCGCAACGGCCTGGACCCCTTGTCCTTCATTCGCTACCTGCGTACTTTGGGAAAAGTCACCGCGATTCGCACCCAGACCGCCGCCGTACCGGCCTTGGATGCCCTGGACGCAGAAGCCTGCTATCTCGGCTTTGAAATTCGCTTCGAGAGCGCAGCCAGTCACGCCGAGATTGAGCAGGTCTTCGAGTTTGCGGCTGACGACAGCGACATCGTGATCCTGCCACCCGGGTCCCCGCCCGCTGCATTTGAAGACCTCGCAACCCAGCGTTGCGGCAGCGATGCGGAAGCCCGAACCGCGCTTTTCGACTGTTGGCGCGCCATGGGCATTCAGTTTGAGGTGCGCTTGGAGCCGCTCAGAACGCCCGAAGCGAACAAGGCTGACGAAGCCCCGCCCGTGATTCCCCATATTGAGCGCCGCGCGCCTGCTGCAGAGGGCGAGGTCAAACGCGGCGGGGACCGCCGCAGCGGAGTCGGCGAGCGCCGCGAAGGCGGGCGTGATCGCCGCGCTGGCGACGAAACCCGGTTTGTCCGGGTGCGAGCCGACAAGCTGGACAAGTTGATCGACCTGATCGGTGAGTTGGTGATTGCCGGCTCCGGCGCACAGATGATTGCCCATCAAGAGGGCGCTGAAGTGCTGCTAGAAGCGACCCAGCGTGTGATGGACCTGGTGCAAGAAACACGCGACGGCACCCTGGCGCTCCGCATGGTGCCCATCGGTGAAACCTTTGCCCGGTTCCAGCGCGTGGTGCGCGACGTGTCCAAGCAACTGGGCAAGGAAGTTGAGTTGATCGTCACCGGCGGCGACACCGAGTTGGACAAATCCATGGTCGACGCCATCGCCGACCCGCTGATGCATTTGGTACGCAACAGCATGGACCACGGTCTTGAGACCTGCGAGGAGCGCCTTGCGACCGGAAAGTCGCCGAGCGGTCGACTGGCTCTGAACGCATTCCACGAAGCTGGTGCGGTCGTGATCGAAGTCAGTGACGATGGTCGAGGCTTGGCACGCGAGCGAATCCTTCGCAAGGCCGTGGAGCGTGAACTGGTGGCCGAGGGCCAGATCCTGTCAGACCACGAGGTCTGGCAGTTGATCTTTCAGCCGGGATTTTCAACCGCCGAGCAGATCACCGATCTGTCGGGTCGAGGTGTCGGGATGGACGTGGTCAAGCGCAGCATCGAATCGCTGCGCGGCACCATCAGTCTGAGCAGTCAAGTCGGACAGGGCACGCTGACCCAGATTCGCCTGCCGCTCACGCTGGCCATGATTGACGGATTTCTCACCATGGTGGGCGGCGTCAACTATGTTCTGCCCCTCGCAGCGGTGGCCGAGTGCATCGATGTTCCGGGCGAATGCAGCAGCCAAGACGAAGCCCGCGTCAGCGGCACATTCAACCTGCGCGGCGAGGTGCTGCCCTGGCTGGATCTGGCACGCTTCTATGGCGTCAAGCCAGACCTCAGTCGACGCCGCAGCGTGGTGGTGGTACGCGACGGCCCGACACGTGTTGGCCTGATCGTGGATCGTTTGATGGGCGAGCATCAAACCGTGATCAAACCGCTCTCCAGCATCTTTCAGCACCTCAAAGCCTTGGCGGGATCCACCATCTTGGGCTCGGGCGAAGTGGCCCTGTTGCTGGATGTCTCGGGCCTGTTTGCCGCTGCCATCGAAGGCGGCCAGCGCGCCCGGCTCATCGCACGGCCGGGCTCCCAAACCACACATCAATCCGCCCACCTCACCTCGTCCGTTCAAGGCAAGTCATCAGCCTGAATCTCACCCTGTCATGAGTTCCTGAATGAGTTCCAAGGGAGAAAAAAATGCAACAGCTTCTACGCAGACTGCAGCTCTGGCAAAGATTTGTATTGCTGGCACTGATTTCAACTTTGGCGTGCGCCATCCCTCTGACCCTGGTCTTGCGGAATATGGGTCAACAAGTGGACGCCGCCATATCCGAAAAGGACGGCATCGCCCCATTGAGGCCGACCATCCAAATCATGCGAGCGCTGCAAGTCCATCGTGGCTTGTCCAGTCTTGCTCTCAATGGCGACACACAGGTTCAATCCAAATTGGCCGAGAGCGAAGCCGAGATCGCCCTGCAGCTCAAGAAGCTGTTGCAAATCCTGCCCAAGGACAACCCTCGATACCGGGATGCCCTGACACGAACCAACGCCATGAGTGCTGCGGTACAGAAGCTTCAAGACCAGGTCAGTGGCAAGACGATAGACGCCTCGAAGAGCTTTACCGCCCACAGCGAATTGGTGAACGAAGCCTTGCTGCTGGTCGAGAACATTGCGGATGCGTCCGGTCTTTCACTCGACCCGGAAGAATCGACCTACTACCTGGTGACCGCGGTGGCGGAATATGTTCCGCAGCTCACGGAATCCATTGCCCTGGTGCGTGGCAAAAGCTCAGCCATGGTCAAGCAAGCAGGCAATGGCAAAGACCTGAGTGCGGCGGACTTGGCGACCTTGCACGACATGCGGGAAAAGTCAGACTTCTGGCGGCAGCGCGGCCAACGCCAGTTGAACAAAGCACTCCAAAGCGACACCCAGCTCGCCCAAGCACTGAATCTCAGTGCGCAGGAGGCGCAAAAGAGCGCGGACAGCTTTCTCAAGCTGGTCGATCAACAGCTGTTCAACGGCAAGCCCAGCCTGAGTGCGGCGGACATGTTCAGCCAAGGCACTTTGGCGACCGAAGCTCAATATGGCTTGTTCAATGCTGCCACCGACAACCTGGAGCGGCTTCTCGATGAGCGCATTCACAAGCTCAGCCTGCAGAGAAACATCGGCGCCAGTGCGCTCGGTGGGCTCGCGCTCCTGGCTTTGCTGACAGGTGTCGCCATTGTTCGCACCATCACGCAACCTTTGCAAAGGGCGGTGGCCGCGGCCGATGCGGTGGCCAAAGGGGACCTGGACTTCGACACCCAGGACAAGCACAAGGACGAAGCCGGCACCTTGCTCACCACGCTGGGAACGATGCAGAGCAATCTGCGCGAGCGTCGTGATCGCGACACGCGCCTGGCCGAGGAGACGGGCCGGGTCAAGGCAGCGCTCGACCAATGCTCCACCAATGTGATGATTGCCGACGTCGATGGACAGATCATCTACACCAACCAATCTGTCCAGGCGATGCTGCAGGGCAATGAAGCCGAGCTGCGCAAGGTTCTGCCCAATTTTGAAGCCAAGCGCGTGGTGGGCAGCAACTTCGACAGCTTTCACAAGAACCCGGCCCATCAGCGCAATCTATTGGGACAGTTGCAGGGCGAGTACAAGACGCAAATCCAGGTGGCTGCGCTGAATTTCTCCCTGATCGCCAACCCCATCTTCGACGCCGCAGGCCAACGCCAGGGCACCGTGGTGGAGTGGAAGGACATCACCCAGGAGCTGGCCGCCCGCGAGCGTGAGCTCAAACTGGCCGCGGAAAACGCCCGCGTCAAGCAAGCGCTGGACATCTGCTCGACCAATGTGATGATCGCCGACAGCGACGGTCTGATCATTTACAACAACCAGTCGGTCTCGCAGATGATGCAGCGCAACGAAAACGAGTTGCGCAAGGTCTTGCCGCAGTTCGATGCACGACGGATCGTCGGCAGCAATTTTGATCAGTTCCATCGCAATCCAAGCCATCAGCGCAATCTGCTGGGCGGTTTGAAGAGCGAGTACAAGACCGAAATCAAGGTAGGCCAGCTGACTTTCGCGCTGACCGCCAACCCCATCCACGCGGCCGATGGACACCGCCTGGGCACGGTGGTCGAGTGGAAGGACCGTACTGCGGAAGTGGCCGCGGAGCTTGAGGTCAGCGGCATGGTGGAAGCCGCCAATCAAGGCGACTTTGCCAATCGCATTGGCCTGGAGGGCAAAGAGCCCTTCTTCCGCATGTTGGGCGAGAAGTTCAATTCACTGGTTGAAACGGTCAGCGGCACCATTCGTGAAGTGCGCGTCGCTGCAGATCAATTGAGCGGCGCCTCGGAACAGGTGTCGCAAACCTCACAGTCGCTCTCGCACTCAGCGAGCCAGCAAGCCGCCAGCGTGGAAGAAACCACCGCGTCCCTGCAAGAAATGGCGTCCTCGGTCAAGCAAAACGCAGACAGCGCCAATCTCACTGACGGCATGGCCACCAAGGCCGCGCGCGAAGCCATGGAAGGTGGACAAGCCGTGGGCATGACCGTGGACGCCATGAAGCAAATCGCCACCAAGATTTCCATCATCGATGACATCGCCTATCAAACCAATCTCCTGGCCTTGAACGCTGCCATCGAAGCCGCTCGCGCCGGCGAACACGGCAAGGGCTTTGCAGTGGTCGCTGCCGAGGTACGGAAGCTGGCCGAAAGAAGCCAGGTCGCCGCACAAGAAATCGGCAATCTGGCAAGCAACAGCGTTCAGCTGGCTGAAAAGGCCGGGAGCCTGCTGGGCAATATGGTGCCTTCCATCCAGAAGACCAGCGAGCTGGTGCAGGAGATTGCCGCGGCATCGGGAGAACAGTCCCAGGGCGTGACCCAGATCACCGGTGCCATGAATCACTTGTCCACGGCGACCCAACAGACGGCCTCGGCGTCGGAAGAGCTTTCGGCAACGGCCGAACAGCTGTCGGCGCAAGCCTCGCAACTGCAGGACCAGATGGCCTTCTTCAAGCTGGCCGAAGACAAGCACACGACCTCATCGCATCACAAAGGTTCTCGAAGGCGTTAATGGCCGCAGGGGGCCGATACCGCACCTTCCATCGAAGAAAGACGAGGCTTCTCCATGACACTCGCGAATATGAAAGTTGGGCAGCGTTTGGGGTTGGGCTTTGCCCTGCTTCTGGCCATGTTGATCGCTGTGGTCGTACTGGCACTCAAGGATCTAGCCAACGTCAACCATGCGCTTGAACATGTGGTGCATGAGAACTTCAGTCGCATGGTCGACTTGAACGAGTTGTCGGAGCAGACGCACGTTGAACAACGGGTCATACGAAGCCTCATTCTGATCAACACCAACGACGCCATCGAAGGCGAACGCCGCAAGATCGCAGAGGCTCGAGAGGCGTTTGACAAGTCCTTCGCGTCCATCAGCAAGAACACGGCGCGTGAGGAAGATCAGCGAGATCTCGAGCAAGCCCGGGAACAAGCGAAAAAATCCCGCGCCCTGAATGATCAGGTCATGGAACTTGCGAACCTCAACAAAGACGAAGAAGCCACCAAACTGCTTCTGAGCTCGGCCAGCCCTGCGGCCAAAGCGCTGCAAACCACGATAGACAAAGCGGTGGCCATGCAGCTCCAGGACGCAGAACAGGATGTGACTGCGGCCTCATCAAACTACGTCTCTGCTCGCCTCTGGTTGATCGGCGTGACCGGTTTCGCCGTCCTGCTGGTGATCGCCATGGCTTGGATGCTGACGCGAAGCGTCACCCTGCCCTTGGCCAGGGCCGTGGCGCTGTCCAGAGAGATCGGCGATGGCCGACTGGACAATGAAGTGCAAGTTCAAGGCACCGATGAAACCAGCCAGCTACTGAAGAGCTTGGTGCAAATGCAATCCAACTTGCGCGAACGCAATGAGCGCGACGGACGAATTGCCTCCGAGAACGCCCGTGTCAAGCAAGCGCTGGACAGTTGCTCGACCAATGTGATGATCGCCGACCCTGAAGGGCAGATCGTCTACGCAAACCGCTCCGTGACTGCCATGCTGCAGGGCAACGAAGCAGCGCTGCGACAGTCACTGCCCAACTTCGACGCCAAGCAAGTCGTCGGCAGCAACTTCGACAGCTTCCACCGCAACCCCGCGCACCAACGCAATCTGCTGGGCAACTTGAGGAGCGAATACAAGACCCAGATCCAGGTGGCGGAGCTGCACTTTTCTCTGATCGCCAACCCCATCACCGATGCGACCGGCCAACGCCTTGGCACTGTGGTGGAGTGGCGTGACATGACTCAGGAGCTGATCGCTCGCGAGCGCGAACAAACCCTGGCCGCCGCCAATGCCCGCATCAAGCAAGCCTTGGATGTGGCGGCCATGCCGGTTCGAATCTCAGCGGCGGACGGCACCATCGTTTACGTCAACGAGGCTTTGATGACGGTCTTGCGCCGTGATGAGGCGGCCTTCCGCAGCGAACTGCCAGGCTTTGATCCCAGCAAAGTGCTGGGCGGCTCCATCGGCATGTTCTATCGCGACGCGGCCGCAGCCGTCGAACGCCTGAAGAACTTGAGCGACACCGCCCACTCCACCATGGTGCTGGGCGGCCGCACTTACGACGTCACAACCACTCCGATTCGCGACCCGAACGGAAAGAACATCGGAACTGTCGGCCAATGGCTGGATCGCACCGAGCAACTGGCCGCCGAGCGCGAATTTGATTCGCTGACCAGCGCAGCCACCAGCGGAGATCTCAGTCAGCGCATTGGCCTGGACGGCAAGCATGGATTCTTTCGCCAGATCGGCGAAAAATTCAATGGCCTGATCGACACCATCAGCGACACCATCCGTGAGGTCCGGGTCGCTGCCGATCAACTCAGCGGCGCTTCCGACCAAGTCTCACAAACCTCGCAGAGCCTGTCACATTCCGCTTCGCAGCAGGCCGCCAGCGTCGAAGAGACCACCGCCTCTTTGCAAGAAATGGCGGCGTCGGTGAAACAGAACGCCGAGAGTGCCAACGTCACCGACGGCATGGCCACCAAGGCTGCTCGAGAAGCCATGGAGGGCGGTCAAGCCGTGGGAATGACGGTGGACGCCATGAAGCAAATCGCCACCAAGATTTCCATCATCGATGACATCGCCTATCAAACCAATCTCCTGGCCTTGAACGCCGCCATCGAAGCCGCTCGGGCCGGCGAACACGGCAAGGGCTTCGCTGTGGTTGCCGCCGAGGTCCGCAAATTGGCCGAACGCAGCCAAGTGGCAGCGCAAGAGATCGGCAACCTGGCCAGCAACAGCGTCCAACTGGCCGAACGAGCCGGCAGTCTGCTCAGCAATATGGTGCCTTCGATTCAAAAGACCAGTGAACTGGTGCAGGAGATTTCAGCAGCATCCGGTGAGCAGTCTCAAGGCGTGACCCAGATCACGGGTGCGATGAACCACCTGTCGAACACCACGCAACAAACGGCCTCGGCTTCAGAAGAGCTTTCCGCGACGGCCGAGGAGTTGTCTGCCCAGGCCAATCAGCTCCAGGAACAAATGGCCTTCTTCCGCCTCGCCGAAGAGAAAAGCTCCCGGGGTCAAGCCAGACAGCAGCGCTGAGCACGCAGCATCCACGCTGCGCTGGAAACACGATCACAACACAAGCCGCAATCGAAAGGCCCACGATGCGAAGCAACCTCCCGGTGACACAGACTGAGTACCGCTTGCGCGACGGCATGACCATCGTGTCGCGCACCGACCTCAAGGGGCGCATCACCTACATCAATGACGACTTCGTCGAAGCGAGCGGCTTTGCCGAGACCGAGCTGATTGGCCAGCCGCATAACTTGGTGCGCCATCCCGACATGCCGGAAGAAGCATTCCAAGACATGTGGAACAGCTTGAAATCCGGTCGCCCGTGGACCGGCATGGTCAAGAATCGCTGCAAGAACGGTGACTTCTACTGGGTGGTTGCCAATGCCACGCCTGTCAAAGAAGGCGAGAGCGTGGTCGGCTATATGTCAGTTCGCACGCGACCCAGCCGGGAACAGATCGAGGCGGCCGATGCCCTGTATCGCAAGTTCAAGGAAGGGAGCGCCAAGGGATGGGTGATACGCGACGGCCGCGGTGTGCGCACCGGCCTGAAGGATCGAGCCCTCCAAGGAATGAATGCCCTGGGTCTACCCACCAAGCTTCTGACAAGCGCCGTGCTGCTGCTGGCAGGTGGTGTGGGACTCGGTCACGAACTGCTGTCCTCCCGGTGGCTGCCCGCCAGCCTGGCACTGCTTCCGACCTTCCTGGGCTTGTGGACCCTGTGGGCCATCGCTCGGCGCCTGAGCCGGACCCTGCGGCAGGCAGGCGCTCAATTTGAGCAGTTTGGCCAAGGTCGTTTTGATGGCGTCGTTCAAGTGCAGGGAAGCGACGAGCTTGCCTCCATGATGCTGGCGCTCAAACGCGTTCAAACCCGGTTGGGCTTCGAATTTGCCGACACCCGAAAACGAGCTGAGGACGCGGAACGCATTCGTCAGGCACTCGATGTTGCGGCCACCAACATGATGGTGGCTGACCCGGGCTACAACATTGTGTATGGCAATGCATCGTTACGAGCCATGTTGGCCGCGGCCGAATCGGACATACGCAAAGACCTTCCTCGCTTCAGCGCAGCCACGGTGGTTGGCACCAACATCGACGTTTTTCACAAGAACCCGGCACACCAGCGCGGCATGCTGGACCGCCTGAACAGCCCCCACAAAACCCGACTTCATATCGGAGGCAGGCGCTTTGATCTGATCGTCAATCCGGTCATCGCTGCCGGCAAGCGTCTCGGCACCGTGGTGGAATGGAAGGACATGACCGCGGAGCTGGCGGCTGCGGAACGCGAGGCCGAGTTGGCAGCGGAGAACGCACGCGTCAAGCAAGCTCTCGACATCTGCTCGACCAATGTGATGATTGCCGACACGGAAGGCAAGATCATCTACAACAACCAATCGGTAGCGCAGATGATGCTTCGCAATGAGGCCGAGCTTCGCAAGGTTTTGCCGACCTTCAATGCCCGCACCATCGTGGGCTCCAATTTCGACCAGTTCCATCGCAACCCCGGCCATCAACGCAATCTGCTCGGTGGCTTGAAGGGCGAGTACAAGACCGAAATTACCGTCAGTGGCTTGAGGTTTGCCCTGACCGCCAACCCGATCACCGATGCCAAGGGCGTTCGCCTGGGTACCGTGGTGGAGTGGAAGGATCGCACGCTTGAAGTCGGTGTTGAGAACGAAATCGGCGGCATGGTGGACGGAGCGACCCAGGGCGACTTCACACAGCGTGTTCCCCTCGAAGGCAAGGAACCCTTCTTCCGCATGCTCGGCGACAAGTTCAATTCGCTGGTCGAAACCGTCAGCGGCACGATCCGCGAAGTGCGCAGCGCCGCCGACCAACTCTCCAGCGCCTCGGAACAGGTTTCGCAAACCTCGCAGTCCTTGTCTCACTCCGCCTCTGAGCAAGCCGCCAGCGTGGAGCAAACCACTGCATCGCTGCATCAAATGGCCGCCTCGGTGCAGCAGAACGCCGACAGCGCCAATCTCACCGACGGCATGGCGACAAAAGCTGCCAGCGAGGCCATGGATGGCGGACAAGCCGTCAGCATGACGGTCGACGCGATGAAGCAGATCGCAAAGAAGATTTCGATCATTGATGACATTGCCTACCAGACCAATCTGCTTGCACTGAACGCAGCCATCGAAGCGGCTCGCGCCGGGGAGCACGGCAAAGGCTTCGCCGTGGTCGCGGCCGAAGTGCGCAAATTGGCCGAGCGCAGTCAGGTGGCGGCCCAAGAGATCGGCAGTCTGGCCAGCACCAGCGTCAGCCTGGCCGAGAAGGCAGGCTCTTTGCTCAGCGATATGGTGCCTTCGATTCAGAAGACCTCCGAGTTGGTGCAGGAGATTTCTGCGGCTTCTGGTGAACAGTCTGCGGGTGTGGGGCAGATCACCAAGGCCATGAACCACCTCTCCAACACCACGCAGCAGACCGCCTCGGCCTCAGAGCAGTTGTCAGCCACGGCCGAGGAGCTCTCGGCGCAGGCTGCGCAGTTGCAGGAGCAGATGGCCTTCTTCAAACTGGCAGACGACGCCGTTTCACCCAGCCCAGAACACGGGAAAGCAACGCGGCCCCGTCCATCCATGCAAAGGCAGCAGCAATTCAAACAAAGCGCCAGGCTCAATGAAATGCGCAGCGTTACGGCTGAACCGCCTTCCAGCGCCTCCGCCAATGCCCACACAGCCTCATATGGCGGCGAAGCTTCGGCAGCGCCAGGGTCTGCACGAGACGGCCGTGCCGCCAAGCCCTCGCGTGGAGGCGAAGTGGACGAGTCCTATTTCAAACGCTTTTGAGGATCCCTGATGAACAAAGCCAAAGACGCTCCGGCCGATCTGCTCCGAGGTGCGATCTCCGAGATGGCTGGTGCGGGTCCGATACGCCAACTTCTACGTTTGGCCGTTGCTCGAGAAACGCTGCTCGTGCCTATCGAAGTGGTGCGTGAGATCTTGGAAGTGGGTCGCATGACGCCGCTGCCGCAAACCCCCGACTTTGTCCACGGCGTGATGAATCTTCGCGGTGCAGTGGTGCCGGTGATTGACCTGAGTGCACGTTTTGGCTTTGGCCCCACGCACATCGGCCGACGTACCGCCGTCATTGTGGTGGAGGCCAAAGGCGACGACGATTTCGAACGCCTGATCGCCGGGGTTCTGGTCGACGCGGTCTACGAAGTGCTGGACGTGGACACCCATCGCATCGAACCGGTCCCGACCTTGGGCGTCGCCATTGCCGCTGAGTTCTTGGCAGGCATGGTCAATGTGCGCGACGGCTATGCCGCCCTGCTGAATCTGGACCAAGTGCTTTCTCCGGTGGCCTTGTCCCAGTTGATCGCTGCGGCACAGCACCATTGAGTGGCTCCATCCTCGATCGCACCGCCCCATGAGCCAACTGACCACAGACTCCTTCAAGGCCATCACCGAATTGTTTCATCGCATCTCCGGCATCAAGTTGGTGGAGAGCAAGCATGCGCTGGTGCAAAGCCGTTTGCAGAAGCTCAGCCTTGAAGCGGGCGAGACAGACATCAACGTCTTTGTTCAAAAGATGGTGCGCGGCCAGATGCCAGAGGAGCTCTTGGTCAGCGTGGTGGACAAACTCACCACCAATGAAACCTACTTCTTCCGTGAACCGCTGCATTTCGAAGACTTGGTTCGACGTGCGCAGGGGCAAGGAGATGGCGGCGAGTTCCTGGTCTGGAGTGGTGCCTCGTCCTCCGGGGAAGAGGCCTACAGCATCGCCATGGTTCTGGCCGACAAGCTGGGCATGAATCCTTCGAGCCGCCCGTGGTTCATTCGTGGCACCGATCTCTCCACGGCAGTGGTGGAGAGCGCCCGCCAAGGCTTGTACCCCATGGACCGCGCGCGCAATGTGCCGGCAGACTATCTGAGACGTTTTTGCCTGCAAGGCTTCGGCCCCTACGAGGGTCAATTGCTGATCAATCGTGAGCTCCGCTCGCGCGTGCAGTTCCAGTGCGCCAATTTGATGCAGCCGCTACCACCGCTGCCGATGTTTGATGTGATCTTCCTTCGCAATGTCTTGATTTACTTCGATGGCCCGGCGAAAACCGCGATCGTCAGCCGCGTGATGGAACGCCTGAAGCCCGGCGGCGTGTTGTACCCTGGACATGCCGAGTCCCTGGCTTCTTTGGGTCTTCCTCTCAAGGCGATTGCTCCGGCGATCTACCAACATGCATAAGCAAGATCCCAGCCGAATCCCGCCCCCGCGCAGTCCGGCCAGCAAGCCAGTCGCGCCGGGCAGCCCAAGCACCATCACCTTGATGCCTGGTCAGTGGCATTTTGGCCAGGGGGCGTTGTTGAGAACGCTTCTGGGGTCCTGCGTGGCCATCACCTTGTGGCACCCCGTCAAGAAAATCGGCGGCATGTGTCACTTTCTACTGCCCAGCAGAACCACACGAGGCACAGCCCCCTTGGATGGGCGCTATGGGGATGAAGCCGTGGAACTGTTGCTGCAAGCGATCAAACGCAGTGGCACCGCGCCTTCGGAGTACCTGGCGCATCTCTATGGCGGCGCCGACACCATGCCCGACGGCGTCAACATCAAGTTCAACGTCGGCGAGCGCAATATCGAAATGGGGTGGAGCTTGATCGACAAGTATGGCTTTCAAATGCAGGACGTCGATGTCGGCGACAGCGTTCCACGCACGGTCTCACTCGATTTGCCCAGCGGCCGAGTCGAGGTCAAACGCAGCACCGGACATGCCTTGATCGGAGCCAAGAAGTGAATGCGCGTTTGCGTGTGGCCATCATTGATGACTCGGCCATCGTGCGCAAGCACCTCAGCCAAGTGCTTGAGGCGGCAGGCATTCAAGTCACGATCACCGCCAGCGATCCTCTGTTTGCCTGGCCCAAGCTGGAAGCCAACTGGCCTGACGTCATCGTGCTCGATGTAGAAATGCCACGCATGGACGGCATCAGCTTCCTCAAGCGTTTGATGGCCGAACACCCGACACCGGTGGTGATGTGCTCAACCCTGACCGAAGCCGGCTGCGAGACCACCATGCAAGCGCTGGCTGCCGGAGCCATCGGTTTCGTGACCAAACCCAAGCTCGGCTTGCGGGATTTTCTGGAGGGGCCAGGCAACGGCCTGGTGGGCGCGGTACGCGCAGCTGCGCGGGCAAACGTCCACGCGCTTCCCAGCCAGATCGCGGCGCAGTCCAATTTGAGTTCCGGCGCAAGCCAGCCCATGACTCGGGTCAACTCAGCAGTTCCCCTGGGTGCTTCTGCACCGCGCGATCGGCTCGCGCCCGGGGCACTCGCGAGCACCTCCGCCATGTCCGAGACCACCGACCGGGTGATCGCCTTCGGCAGTTCCACCGGGGGCGTTCAAACCATTGAAACCGTGCTCAAACAACTGCCGCGCACCACGCCCGGCATCGTTCTGGTTCAGCACATGCCCGAACGATTCACCCATCCCTTTGCGTCCCGCCTCAACAGCATCACGGAACTGGAAGTGTTGGAGGCCAAGGACGGCGACCGGGTCATCAATGGACGTGTCCTGGTGGCACCGGGCGGGCGCCATATGCAGCTCAAACGAAGTGGGGCCCAGTACGTGGTCGAGGTGCGTGATGGCCCCTTGGTCAATCATCACAAACCATCGGTCGACGTCTTGTTCAAGTCGGTTGCACATTGCGCGGGACGCAATGCGATTGGCGTCATCTTCACGGGCATGGGCGACGACGGTGCGCGCGGCCTGCTGGAAATGCGCAAGTCTGGCGCGGCCACCCTGGCTCAGGACGAAGCCAGCTGTGTCGTGTACGGCATGCCGAAGGCGGCTGCTGAGTTGGGTGCGGCACAGCAAGTCCTGCCGCTCTCGGACATTGCACCCACCCTGCTGCGGCTCAATGGTGTTGTTGCCGGACTGAATCGCCAAGCTGACTGATCCGCATGGCGACCACACGATCCCAGGCGGCCCCAAAGGCGCTGCCCGGCTGCTGGTCGCAGCAACGCACGCCCACGCCACTTCCTCAGAAGCGCCTCATTGACAGCTTGCAGACGCGCCTAATGACCGGGGCTCTCAGCGCAAGACCTTGTCGATGACTTTCATCAACTCCATCGGGCTGAAGGGCTTGATCAGATACTCGTCCGCCCCGACCCGCAACCCTTCTTGCTTGTCGGCTTCCTGACCTCGCGCAGTCAAGAGAATCACTCGGATGCGCTTCAAAACAGGATCCGCTTTGACGCGGCGGCAAACCTCCAAACCGCTCATTCCGCCGGGCATCATCACGTCCAGCAGTATCAAATCGGGCTTGAAACTACTGAGCTTGCTCAGTCCTTCATGGCCATCAGCGGCTTCGTCAATCTCGTAGTCGTCAAACTCCAGCGTGACACGAATCAACTCACGGATCTCTTCCTGATCTTCAACAATCAGTATCTTCTTCATGAACCGGCTCCGGGTCGATGACGAGTATTCTGGAATGATGCCTCAAACCCGCAGCCATCGTGCAAGAACCCGGGAATTGCTGGCACTACTTCACGGCCCCACAGTGGCGTTGCTTGGCCCCTCAAGATTACGCTGCACCTGGCCGAAAGCACGGCTTGAGCCTGCGCCGGCGTTGGAGACTGCATGAACCCGAATTCAAGCCATGATCGAACCATGCTGGCCATCATCGCCAGCAACGCCTTGCTTGCCGTGGCCCTGGGCTTCGGCCGTGAATCCTCGGGCATGGCGCTGCAATGGACGCTGCCCTGCCTGGTGCTGGCGGGCTTGATCTACCGCTTCCGAGGCGGAACCGAATTGGGCCGCCTGGGTTTCGCCACCCTGCTGATGATTCTCGTGGCCTTGCAGTTGCAGCTGACTCAGGGGGCCAACAGCATCCACGCCAATGTTTACATCTCCCTGTGTTTGCTACTGCCCTATGGCGACTGGGTGGTTATCGCCTACATGACCGGCTTGTTCTGCGTCCATAGCCTGGCCTTCCATTTCTTCAACTCGAGCAGCATGCCGCTGTATGTGCACGAGACCACCGGACCGTGGTCACTGGTTGCAGACTGGGGCTTCCTGCTGGTCCTCAGCGCCTTCTTGATTTTCTCGGCGCGACAGATGCGCCAACAAGCCAATGAGCGCTTTGAAATGGAGTTCCTGGTCAAGGCCATGGGACAGGACGGGCCGATCCGATTGAATCTGGACGCGGTGCGTACCGACTCCAACGTCGGCTCCCGCCTCAAGCATGTCCAGCAACGCATGGCCGCGGCACTTCGACTGGTGCGCGACGCCATTTTCAAGGTTCATGCCGCGGCACACGAAGTCGGCGAGAGCAGCTCCGAGCTGATGGACCGCACCAATCGCACTGCAACAGGCCTGAACGACGCAGCCATGTCCTTGGAACAGATCACGGTGATCGTGAAAGAAAGTGCCCGCGCCTCGAAGGAGGCTTTGGCACATTCGCAAGCCTCGTCGGCCATGGCAAGCAAAGGCGGTGAAGTGGTGCAGCAGATGGTCAGCACCATGCAGGAAATCGATCAGTCCTCACGCCGCATCACCGACATCATTGCGGTGATTGATGCCATCGCTTTCCAGACCAATATCTTGGCACTCAATGCGGCCGTGGAAGCAGCACGGGCAGGCGAGCAAGGGCGTGGCTTTGCCGTCGTCGCCAGCGAGGTGCGCATGCTGGCGGGCCGCTCCGCCGAAGCAGCCAAGGAGATCAAGCAGCTGATCACAGCCTCCACCGAAACCGTGGCGCGCGGCACCCAACAAGCCAGCCTCGCCAGCAGCACGATGATGGACTTGGTCAGTTCGGTCAAAAGCGTCAGCACGGTGTTCGACAGCCTGACCGCCGACAACGCTGAACATGCCCAGGGCATTGAGGTCGTGGCGGCTTCGGTCAAGGAGCTTGATGCCATCACCCGACAGAACGTTCATGTGGCCGAACGATCTGGGCAGATTGCCGACGAACTGCTGCAGCAGGCAGTGAGCTTGGCCGAAGTGCTGAGTACGTTCCGGCTCGGCGATGACAAGGCCGTGGCGGAGCTCTTGAAAACAGCTCAGCAATCTGCCTTGCTCTCCAGCCAAGCCCAAGCCTCGCTGATTCAACGCCGCAGCCAAGTTCAGAGCCAAGCAAGCAACAACCCCGACGGCAACTCCAATATTGACTTTTTCTGATGGCCGCGTTTTCAGAAAGATAGGAGCCTTCACCATGTTCCGAACAATCGCCCTCATCAGGCAGGGCCTTCAGGTCCTCGTCGCTCTCACGATGGCCCTGGGTCTGCAGGCGGCCAGAGCGCAGGCGGAGGAGCCGCTGTACCGCTTCTCACCGGTCAACCAGGCCAATATCGCGTTGACCGCGGACTATTGGAACCCGATCATGGCCTACGTCTCGGAACGCAGCGGTGTGAAGCTGACCCTGAAAATCGGCCGAACATCCGCCGACACGACAAGTTATGTTCTGGCCCAGGAGGTCGAGTTCGTCTTCAGCAACCATTTGTTCAGCCCGGAGCGCGAGAAGCTCGGATGGAAAGTCATTGGCCGACGACTTACGCCCCCCATCCACGGGCAGATCATTGTTCCTGCCGACTCCACAGTGACCGATCTGAGTCAATTGGCCGGCAAGGATGTGGTCTATCCGGGCCCGGAGGCACTGGTGTCCTACAAACTGCCGTATGCCTTCTTGTTGAGCAAGAAAATCGACACCAAGGTGGTGTTCGCCGGCAATGCTGATGGCGCCTTGGCTCAGCTTTTCAGCGGAAAGGCCAGCGCCGCCGGTGTGAATTCGCAGTTGGCAGAGAACTATGGTCGGCGTGAAAGCAAGAAATTCCGAGTGCTTTGGAGCTCGGAGCCCATGCACGATCTTGCTCTGATGGCCTCAGCCAAAGTTCCAGCCAAGGACGTACAGGCTGTGGCCAAGGCTTTCGCCGGCATGCACAAAGATTCCAAGGGTCGAGCCATTCTGTCCGAGGTCTCCAAGCATATCGGGCTCTCCGAGGAGGCCTATTTCATTCTCTCGGATGGAAGCGAGTACGAGCCCTACCGACGCTTTTATCAAAGCGCCCCGGCTCAATTGCGTTGAACTGGCAAGCTAAGGCGGCCCAATGCTTGCCATGACCGCCTCGCGCTTTTTGCCCTCCAGCCTGATAGGGCGCGTGTTTCTCCTCTATCTGACATCCTTGCTCCTGGCTTTGAGCGGTGCGATCGGTTGGTTCGCATCGCGCAGCTATGTCGACAGCATCAACGGTGCACAAGATTCGGCAGACACCTTGATCAGCCTGCTGGGCCCAGTGGTCAGTGAATCGGCCGTGATCGGCGACTACGACACCATCGAACGCGCCCTGGCCCGCGCCTCCAAGCACAGCGATATCAGTGCCGCTCTGTTCATCGATCTCAAAGGAGGTCGCATTGAGCGTCATGCTCACCAGGACCCGGAACTGCGTGCGCCCAGTTGGCTCAGCAAGGCGATCGCCGAGCAACTGCCCGAACTCAATATGGCCGTGACGGCCGGCGGCAAGGACTACGGCGTCCTGCGCCTGCGCTTCAACACCGCCCACATTGCCAACAGCTTCTGGCAGCAAAGCCTGGTGGCGGTGGGTCTGGGGCTGCTGAGCTTGCTGGCCGGCCTCGGTCTGGTCTGGTGGCCGCTCAACCGTTGGTTGGGCAATCTGGGCCAGATCCGTGCCTTCGGCGAGCAGTTGCAGGTTTCGGGCGGGGCGCTCAGCCCCATGCAAACGGAAGACGCGCCGCTGGAATTTCGCCAGACCTTCGAAGTCTTGAACCAGGCCGCCAGTTCGCTGCAGCTCGAGCGTGAGCGTGCCGCCGTGACCTTGTCGGCCATTGGTGATGGCATTGCCAGCACCGACGCCGAGGGCCGCATCCTGCTGGCCAACCCGGTGCTCGGCCATTTGCTGGAACGGGCGCCCGAGCGCCTGCTGGGCGAGCGCATCCAGGAGCTGCTGCCCGATCTGGGCCGCGACCTCGATCCAGCCCTCGATGCCGCGCGCGAAGGTCATTGGAAGGCGCGGCTGCGCCTGAACCCGGAAGGCCGCGACGCCGTGGTGTTGGACCTGAGCCGCACGCCAATCGCCGGTGGCGGCGGCTGGGTCTACGCCTTCCGCGACATCAGCCAGCAACAGGCCCTGGACGACCGCTTGCAGGAAGAGCTGCAGGCCCGCGCCCAGGCCATGCAGACCATGCGCCGTATGCTGCAGGACTTTGCGGCGACACCGGCGCAAGACCAGACCGGCGCCAGCCGCGCCCTGATTGGCAGTGGCAGCAGCGAGGAAAGCGCCGCCCTCTTGCAGCTGGTTCAGGAGCTGATCCAAAGGCTGCGCGAACGGGGCGAGCAACTGGCCGCCATCTTCGCCCTCAGCCCGGACGGCTTTGTGTCCTTCGACGCCCAGCACATCTGCCGTTATGTCAGCCCGGCCTTTGCACGGCTGGCCGCCTTGCCGCCCGAGCGGGCACTGGGCCGGCATGAGGACGAGCTGTTGGAGGCCGTGCTGAGCCTGCGTGCCGCCGACGCGCGCGCCATCAGCTTCCAGGAGCTGCGCAGCGGCAAGCTGCGTATCGAGCTGGAGCGACCGACACGCCGTGTGCTGGAGCTGGCCTTGCACGAAGGCGTGAGCAGCGACGGCGCCGCTGCCGCGCAGCTGCTGCACCTCAGCGATGTGACCCACCAGGTCGAGGTGGAGCAGATGAAGAGCGAGTTCCTGAGCACCGCCGCCCACGAGCTGCGCACCCCCATGGCCAGCATCTACGGTTTCACCGAGCTGCTGCTGATGCGTGAACAGCCCCCCGAGCGACAGAAGGAGATGCTGGGCCGCATCCACCGGCAATGCCAGTCCATGATCGCCATCCTCAACCAGCTGCTGGACCTGGCTCGCATCGAGGCCCGACGCGGCCAGGACTTCGAGCTCGAAGTGCTGGACCTCCAGGCCTTGGTTCAGGAAGTGGTCGACGACTTCAGCCCGCCTGACGCACGCGCCCTGCCCGCACTGAGCCTGCCCAGCCAAGGCTGCCGCATCCATGCCGATCGGCAGAAGCTGCAGCAGGTGCTGCGCAATCTGCTGTCCAACGCCTACAAATACTCGCCGGCCGGTGGCCCGGTCGAGCTGAGCCTGAGCATGGCCGGCGCCAGCAGCGATGGATCGGCCATGGCCGTGCTGGCGGTGCAGGACCACGGCATCGGCATGACCGAGGAGCAGCTCTCGCACGTCACCGAGCGCTTCTATCGAGCCGACAAGTCGGGCGCCATCCTCGGCACCGGCCTGGGCATGAGCATCGTCAAGGAAATTGTCGAACTGCACGGCGGCCAGCTGCTGCTGGCCAGCGCCCCGGGGGTCGGAACCACGGCCACGGTGCGCCTGCCCTTGCTCGCAGCGGAACCCGCCGAATCCCTGTGAACCCAGCCCGGTAGGTTTTGCTTGCGAACTTTTACAAATCCTCACCAAACCCGTTGACTGCAGGCCAGGGTCCGGGCCCGGCCTGCCCGACGTCTGACGCCGGTCTCGGTTTGAAAGACGCAGGCTTCGATAGCCAAGGGGCTCCGCGTCGACCGCACGCATCCTCACAAGCCCACGGCGGCCAGGGCTTCGCCCGGCTTTTCAGGGCTTCACCAAGGGCTTCCCCGGGGTGAAATCGTGTGCTCCGGCACATCGGCCCGCGCGCTCTGCGGCCTCGCTCGGTTTACAGTCCTGATTGATACGCCTTGTCCATCCTGCCTCTGTGGGATGGACGCCCCACTCATCGACCTGCGAGCCTGATCTACACCGTGGAACCCACCCTGGCCGAGCCGCCTCAGTCCGCCCTTTCGGGCGTGGCGCGCATGCTGGTGCATGCCGGCAAGCTGCAGCCCAAAGCGGCCGAAGACCTGATGCGCCAGGCGCGCGAGAAGAAGACCAGCTTCGTCAATTCGGTGATCGCGGCGGGGCTGGTGAGTCCGGTGGATCTGGCCCACACCCTGTCCACAGCCCTGGCCGTGCCGCTGCTGGACCTGAATGCCATGGATGTTCAGCGCATGCCGCAGAACATCATCGACAACAAGCTGGCCCAGCAGTACCAGGTGGTGGTGCTGGGGCGGCGCGGCAGCCGGCTCTTCATCGGCGGCGCCGACCCGACCGACCAGGACGTGGTCGAGCGCATCAAGTTCGCCACCCAGCTGACGCCGGAATGGGTGATCGTCGAGCATGACAAGCTGACCAAGCTGCTGGCGGGCGCCAGCTCCAGCGCCAGCGAGGCCCTGGAAACCATCACTGGCGGTGATTTCGATTTCGACATTGCCGAAGAAGAAAGCGCGCCGCAGGAGACTGCCGCCGAACTGGCCGATGTGGAAGACGCGCCCGTGGTGCGTTTTCTCCAGAAGATGCTGGTCGACGCCATCAATCTGCGCGCGTCCGACCTGCATTTCGAGCCCTACGAGTTCCATTACCGCGTGCGCTTTCGCGTGGACGGCGAGCTGCGCGAAATCACCCAGCCGCCGATCGCGATCAAGGACAAGCTGGCTTCGCGCATCAAGGTGCTGTCGCGCCTGGACATTGCCGAACGTCGCGTGCCGCAAGACGGCCGCATGAAGCTGAAGTTCGGCGCCAAGGCCATCGACTTCCGGATCAGCACCTTGCCGACCCTGTTCGGCGAGAAGATCGTGATCCGTATCCTGGACCCGTCCTCGGCCAAGCTGGGCATCGACGCCCTGGGCTACGAAAAGATCGAGAAAGAGCGCCTGCTGGCTGCCATCTCACGCCCCTACGGCATGGTGCTGGTGACCGGCCCGACCGGCTCGGGCAAGACGGTGTCGCTCTACACCTGCCTGAACATCCTGAACCAGCCGGGCGTCAACATTTCGACCGTGGAAGACCCGGCCGAAATCAACCTGCCCGGCATCAACCAGGTCAATGTCAATGACAAGGCGGGCCTGAGCTTCTCGGCCGCGCTGAAGTCTTTCCTGCGCCAGGATCCCGACATCATCATGGTCGGCGAAATCCGCGACCTGGAAACCGCCGACATCGCCATCAAGGCCGCCCAGACCGGCCATATGGTGATGTCCACCCTGCACACCAATGACGCGCCCAAGACCCTGACCCGGCTCTTGAACATGGGCGTGGCCCCGTTCAACATCGCGTCCAGCGTGCTGCTCATCACGGCCCAGCGCCTGGTGCGGCGCCTGTGCGAAAACTGCAAGGCACCGGCCGAGTACCCGCGCGAAGCCCTGCTGCGTGCCGGCTTCAAGGAAGAAGAACTGGACGGCAGCTGGAAACAGTACCGCGCCGTGGGCTGCAACAGCTGCAACAGCGGCTACCGCGGCCGGGTGGGCCTGTACCAGGTGATGCCCATCACCGAGGCCATCCAGCGCATCATCCTGGCCGAAGGCACGGCCATGGACATCGCTGCCCAGGCCCAGGCCGAGGGAGTGCGCGATCTGCGTCAGTTCGGCCTGGTCAAGGTCCGCTCGGGCGTGACCACGCTCGAAGAAGTGCTGGCGGCGACCAATGAATAAAGAACCGTTTGCCGCAGGGCAGGAACAAGGACAAGGGCCTGAGGCCAGGAGGTGGTATGGCGACTAGTGCGGCAGCCAAGAACACGGCGGAGTTCGTGTTCGAGTGGGAAGGCAAGGACCGCAACGGCAAGATCGTGCGAGGTGAGTTGCGCGCCGGGGGCGAGGCCATGGTCAGCGCCACCCTGCGCCGCCAGGGCATCCTGGTCAGCAAGGTCAAGAAGCGCCGCATGAGCGGCGGCAAGGCCATCAAGCAAAAAGACATCGCCATCTTCACCCGCCAGCTGGCCACCATGATGCGGGCCGGCGTGCCCCTGCTGCAGTCCTTCGAGATCGTCGGCCGCGGCAGCACCAACCCGCGCCTGACCCGCTTGCTCAACGACATCAAGCAGGACGTTGAGACGGGTACCAGCCTGTCCAATGCCCTGCGCAAGCAGCCGCTTTACTTCGACGCGCTCTACTGCAACCTGGTTGAAGCCGGCGAAGCCGCCGGTATCCTGGAATCCCTGCTCGACCGCCTGGCCATCTACCAGGAGAAAACGGTCGCCATCAAGAACAAGATCAAGTCCGCCCTGACCTACCCGATCGCCGTGTTTGTGGTCGCCTTTGTCGTGGTGGCCGTGATCATGATCTTCGTCGTACCAGCCTTCAAGGACGTGTTCCAGAGCTTCGGCGCTGATCTGCCCGCACCGACGCTGGCCGTGATCGCGATGTCCGAGTTTTTTGTGTCCTATTGGTGGCTGATCTTTGGCAGCATCGGTGGCGGGCTGTACTTCTTCTTCCAGAGCTGGAAACGCTCGGTCAAGATGCAGCACACCATGGACCGGCTGCTGCTGAAGATCCCGGTCTTCGGTGAGCTGCTCTACAAATCGGCCGTGGCCCGCTGGACACGCACCCTGTCCACCATGTTTGCCGCTGGCGTGCCCTTGGTGGAAGCCTTGGATTCGGTCGGTGGCGCGGCCGGCAATGCCGTGTTTGCTGAGGCGACCGAGAAAATCCAGCGCGATGTCTCCACCGGCACGGCCCTGACCACCTCGATGCAGACCACCGGCATCTTCCCGACCATGGTGATCCAGATGGCCGCCATCGGCGAAGAGTCCGGCTCGCTGGACCATATGCTGGGCAAGGCCGCCGAGTTCTTCGAGGACGAAGTCGACGAGGCGGTGGCCGCTCTGTCCAGCCTGATGGAGCCCTTCATCATCGTGATCCTGGGCGGCATCATCGGCGGCATCGTCGTGTCCATGTACCTGCCCATCTTCAAGCTCGGCCAAGTGGTCTGACCAGCCTACGACATGACTCCTGATTACGAATGGTTGTTGAGCCCGGCCATGCTGGGCCTGCTGGGCCTGTGCATCGGCAGCTTTTTGAACGTGGTGATCCACCGCCTGCCCCTGATGATGGAGCGCCAATGGCTGATGGATTCGGCCGCCCAGCTCAGCGATGCCGCCGAGCTGAAAAAGGCCGCCACCTGGAAGTCCGTCGAGGCCGACACGCTGGCCCGCTCCGCTCAGGCCCTGAGTCAGCAGCTCGACAAGCTGCCTCACCTGGGCATCGCCACGCCGCGCTCGCGCTGCCCGCATTGCGGCCATCAGCTGGCCTGGCATGAGAACCTGCCGCTGATCGGCTGGCTGCGTCTGGGCGGCAAATGCGCGGCCTGCAAGGCGGCCATCTCCAAGCGCTACCCGCTGATCGAGCTGGCCACCGGCCTGCTGTTCGCCGCCCTGTCCTGGCGCTTCGGCGCCCGGCCCGAGACCCTGCTCTGGTGCGGTTTCGGTGCCACCTTGCTGGCCCTGGCAGCCATCGACTGGGACACCACCCTGCTGCCCGATTCGCTGAACCAGCCCCTGCTCTGGGCCGGCCTGGCGGCCTCGCTGCTGGGCTTGACCGCCCTGCCCTTGAGCTCGGCCTTGACCGGCGCCTTGGTGGGCTATCTCTCGCTCTGGTCCATCTACTGGCTGTTCAAGCTGGCCACAGGCAAGGAGGGCATGGGCTATGGCGACTTCAAGCTGCTGGCCGCCCTCGGTGCCTGGCTGGGTTGGCAGATGATTCTGCCCATCGTGCTGGGCGCCTCGCTGATCGGCGCCATCGTCGGCATTGCCATGAAGCTCAATGCCCAGCTGCGTGAAGGCCGCTACGTGCCCTTCGGCCCCTTCCTGGCCGGCGGCGGCCTGGTCGTGCTGTTTGCGGGCCAGGAGCGCGTGCTGGGCTGGCTGGGCTGGGCGTGAAGCCGCCGCAGCCGCCTGTGCGCATCGGCCTGACCGGTGGCATCGGCAGCGGCAAGAGCACGGTGGCAGGCTTCTGGGTTGAGGCCGGTGCCGCACTGATTGACACCGACGCCATCTCGCGCGCCTTGACTGCGCCCGGTGGCGCGGCCCTGCCCGCCATTGCCGCCGCCTTTGGCCCGCATGTGGTGAATGCCGATGAAGGCCTGGTGCGCAGCGCCATGCGCGAGCTGGTGTTCGCCGACCCGGCCGCGCGCCAGCGCCTGGAGGCCATCCTTCACCCCATGATCGGCACCGAGACCGCGCGCGCCGCGGCAGCCGCCGCCAGTGATCTGATCGTTTTCGATGTGCCCCTGCTGGTGGAATCGGGCCGCTGGCGTCAACGCGTCGACCGGGTGCTGGTGGTGGATTGCGCCGAGGCTCTGCAAATCGAGCGTGTCATGCAGCGCTCGGGCTTGAGCCGCGAGGCCGTGCAGGCCGTGCTGAACGCCCAGGCCAGCCGGGCCCAGCGCCGCGCCTGTGCTGATGCCGTGATCCACAACCAGGATCTCGGCTTGAGCGAGCTGCGGGCGCAAGTCCTGACCCTCGCGGCCCGCTGGCGCCGCACAAAATAGGACGCTTGCAGGCGCGATGAAGCGTCGAGCAGCGATGGGCTGTGAAACAATCACGGCCTCGGGTGCGCAGCCGCGCCCCGCTTGCGAGCAACGCTGACCGACAGGGATGGCCGCCTTGGTCCTTTACGAGTACCCATTCAACGAGAGCATCCGCACGATGCTGCGCCTGGAGCATCTGTTCGACCGGCTCGGACAGCTGATGGCGCGCGAAACCCCGCTCGATCACCATTTCGCCCTGGTCACCATTTTCGAGATCATGGATGTGGCCTCTCGGGCCGATCTCAAATCCGACCTGCTCAAGGAGCTGGAACGCCACAAGGTGCAGCTCAACAGCTACCGCGGCAACCCGGCGATTGCCGAGAGCGTGCTCGATGAAGTCATTGCCCGCATCGACCATGCCTTCGACGGCCTCAACAAGCTCTCCGGCAAGGCCGGCCATGTGCTGACCAGCAATGAATGGCTGATGAGCATCCGCAGCCGTATCAGCATCCCGGGCGGCACCTGCGAGTTCGATCTGCCCGCCTACTACACCTGGCAGCAGTTCCTGCCGGCCCGGCGCCGTAACGACCTGATGCAGTGGACGCAAAGCCTGATGCCGCTGGCCGAGGCCTTGCAGGTGCTGCTGGGTCTGCTGCGCGACAGCGGCTCGCCGCACAAGGTGGCGGCCGTGGCCGGCCAGTTCCAGCAAAGCCTGGGCGCCGGCCGCAGCTACCAGCTGCTGCGCATGCGCCTGGACCCCAGCCTGGGCCTGGTGCCCGAGATCACCGGTCACCGCCTGATGGTGTCCATCCGCCTGATGCGCCAAGACGAAGAAGGCCGGCTCAAGCCCGCCCACCAGGACGCCAGCTTCGAGCTGACGCTCTGCGCCTGATCAGGCCGCGACACCCCACTTGTTTTCTGATTGATCCGCCATGGACTCCCCCGCTCAGCCCCGCATCGTGCCCTGCCCTACTTGTGGCGGCGATTCGATCTTCGCCCCCAGCAACAACTGGCGGCCGTTTTGCAGCCAGCGCTGCCGACAGATCGACCTGGGGGCCTGGGCCAATGAAGACTTCAGGGTCGAAGCCAGCCCGCCGGTCGAGGACGACTCACTGCCTCACTGACTGAGGCGCCGCGCTCAGCAGGCCTCGCGCCCGCAATTCCTGACCGGCCTGCTCGGCCGAGCGGAACAACAAGGTTTGCCAACCCAGGGCCTGGGCCGCGGCGATATTGGCCGGATGGTCATCGAGGAACAGGCAGCTCTCGGGCTCGACCCCAAACTGACGGCAGGCCAGCTCAAAAATCTCCACCCCAGGCTTGACCACCTGGACCCGCCCCGAAAACACGCCCTGCTCGAACCATTGATGCAGCGGGTGGCTGCGCTCCAGATGATCGGCCAGTGGTGCGGGCATGTTCGAGAGAAAGAACAGGCGGTGGCCCGCCTGCTTCAAGCCTTCGATCAAGGCCACGGTACCGGGCTGAAGCTGCAACTCATCGGGCACGGCGGCCACGACCTGGGCCACCTCTTCAGGCGGCCAGCCGGTGCGCTCCGAAATGCGCTCGATCACGGTCGCCGCGTCGATCAGGCCCTGGTCGAAGGCGCCCCAGGCGCCAGCGTAGTTCTCAAAAAACTCGGCCGCCAGGGCCTCGCCTTGGGCCGCGTCGGCCACGCGGTGGGGCCAGACGCGGGCCAGCAGGCTCGGCGGGTGCCAGCGGAACAGGACACCGCCGAAGTCAAAAACAATATTCACGCGTTCACTCAGACAAGAGATGGTTCAGCAAGCCGGCGGTCGAGCCATCCAGACCGGCCGCATCGCCGCTGCTCAGGCGCGGCAGCAGGCTGTTGCACAGAGCCTTGCCCAGCTCCACGCCCCACTGATCGAAGCTGTTGATGCCCCAGAGCGCACCGCTGACGAAGACACGGTGCTCGTAGAGAGCGATCAAGGCGCCCAGCGATGACGGCGTCAGGCGATCCAACAGCAGGGTGGTGCTGGGACGGTTGCCGGGGAAGCTGCGGTGGCGGGCCACGGTGGCCGGGTCAAGCTCGGCGGAGGCGGTCGGGGCTTTCTCGCCCAGGGCTTCCTCAAAGCGCTTGCCCTGCATCAGGGCCTGGGACTGGGCCAGGCAATTGGCCAGCAGCTTGCGGTGCTGGTCTTGCAGGCAGGCCTCCAGATCACCCGCCACATGGGCGCCGAAGTTCGGGTGCTTCACCGCAATGAACTCGACCGGAATCACATCCGTGCCCTGGTGCAGCATCTGGAAGTAGGCGTGCTGGCCATTGGTGCCCGCCTCGCCCCAAACCACCGGGCTGGTGCCGTAGGGCAAGGCCTGACCCTGCAGGTCCACGCCCTTGCCATTGCTTTCCATCTCCAGCTGCTGCAAGTACGCCGGCAGGCGGCGCAGGCCCTGGTGATAGGGCGCCACGCTGCGGCTGCTGAAGCCGTGGAAGTTGCGGTACCAAAGATCCAGCACACCGAGCAGTACCGGCAGATTGCGCTCCAGCGGCGCCTCGGCGAAGTGGCGGTCCATGGCATGGGCGCCGGCCAGCAGGGCGCGGAAGTTCTCCGCGCCGATGGCGATGGCGATCGGCAAGCCGATCACCGACCACAGCGAGTAGCGGCCGCCAACCCAATCCCAGAAGCCGAAGGCCGTGGTGATGCCGAAAGCCGCAGCGGCCGCGGTGTTGCTGCTGGTGGCAACGAAGTGGCGCGCCACATCCGTGCCGCCGGCGGCCAGGAACCAGGTCCGCGCCGCCAGGGCATTGGCCAGAGTCTCTTGGGTGGTGAAGGTCTTGGAGGCAATCACAAACAGCGTGGTCGCCGGGTTCAGCTGGGGCAGCAGCGGCGCGAGATCATGGCCGTCGACATTGGAGACGAAATGCAGCTTCAGCCCCGGCTGGGTGTAGGCCTGCAAGGCGCCCACCACCATGGCCGGGCCGAGGTCGCTGCCGCCGATGCCGATGTGCACCACATCGCGGATGCCGCTGGTGGCCGTGTCACGCACGCCTTCGGCAAAAGCCAGCATGCGGTTCAGCGAGGACTGCACGTCCTCGCTGTGCAAGCCCTGGCCCGCAGGCGCGCGCAGGGCCGTGTGCAGCACCGCTCGGCCTTCGGTCAGATTGACCGGAGCGCCGGCCAGCAGCGCATCGCGTTGGACTTCCAGGCCGCAATCACGCGCCAGCTGCAGCAGCAATTGCAGAGTCGGCGTGTCGATGCGGTTCTTGGACAGATCGGCAAACACCTCGGGTGCTTGCAGCGACCAGGTCTCGAAACGCGCCGGCTCGGCCGCAAAGGCCTGGCGCAGATCGAAATGCTGGCCGCTCGCCTGATAGCGCTCAGTCAGAGCGGCCCAGGCCGGGCTTTGGTCACAACGCAGATGCGGTGCTGGGGACATCTTCAACTCGCGATCATCTGATCCAGTTTGGCCGAGTCAATGGCAAACAGGCGGATGCCTTCGGCCAGCTTCTCGGTGGCCATGGCATCCTGGTTGAGGGCAAAGCGGAAACCCGCTTCGTCGTAGGAAACAGCAGCAATGTCGGCGGCGCGCGCGGCCTCGGCATCCAGGGCGCGCGGCAGCGGCGCGTCCAGAGCCTGGAGCTGGCTCAACAGATCGGGGCTGATGGTCAGCAGATCGCAGCCGGCCAGGGCCTGGATCTGGCCCACATTGCGGAAGCTCGCACCCATAACCTCGGTCTGGATGCCGTGCTTCTTGAAGTAGTTGTAGATCTGGGCGACCGACTTGACGCCCGGATCGTTGGCACCGGCCTGGGCGGCTTCGTCCCAGGCGGCACCGGCGCTCTTCTTGTACCAGTCGTAAATGCGGCCGACGAAGGGCGAGATCAGCTGGATGCCAGCGGCGCCGCAGGCCACGGCCTGGCAGAAGGAGAACAGCAGCGTCAGATTGCAGTGGATGCCTTCGCGCTCAAGTTCAGCGGCGGCCTGGATGCCTTCCCAGGTGGCGGCGATCTTGATCAGCACGCGCTCACGGCCGATGCCGGCGGCTTCGTACAAAGCCATGATGCGGCGCGCGCGGGCCACGGTGGCGGCGCGGTCAAAGCTCAGGCGGGCATCGACTTCGGTCGACACGCGGCCCGGCACGACCTTGAGGATCTCCAGACCGAAACGCACAAGCACCTGGTCGACGATCTCGTCCAGCGGCTTGCCTTGATGGGCGGCCACGGTGTCCTTGAGCAGGGGCGCGTAATCGGCCGACTGCACCGCTTTCAGGATCAGCGAGGGGTTGGTGGTCGCGTCGCGCGGTGCGAACTGGGCCAGCTGCAGAAAGTTGCCGGTGTCGGCGACGACGGTGGTCAGGGACTTGAGTTGATCGAGCTGGTTCACGGGGCACTCCAAAAAGCGGTTCAAACCTCCATTAGAACCGCTCTTGCGCAGTCCCTGTCGCAGCAAGCCTGAGCCTCGGTTACAGCCGCACTTGAGAGCAAACCCCCATGAGCGCCGTAAAAAAGGCCGGCCGCATTGACCGAATTACGAAACTCATGCATCATAATTCCAGAAACTTTGTTACATCAAGGGTTCATTTTTTCGATGAACCGCAACAGGGCCCATCTCATGTCTTTCGATCTCGTTTTCTTCGGCGGCACTGGCGACCTGACCTGGCGCAAGCTCATGCCCGCCCTGTTCCAGGCCTTCCGCCACGGCAAGCTGCCGGCCGGCGGCCGCATTCTGGCCGTGGCCCGTGACGAGATGAGTGACGAGCGTTACCGCGAATGGCTCAAGGAGCGCTTCCGTGAGGTGGACGGCTCCAAGCGCCCGAGCGATGAAGAGTTCGAACGCTTCGCCGCCCTGCTGCACTACCGCCGCATGGACCTGTCCCAGCCCGAGCATTACCAGCGCCTCAAGGACTGGCTGGACGAGCGCAGCGCCGACACCGTGGTGCTCTACCTGGCCACCAGCCCGCATCTCTTCACCCAGATCTGCCAACAGCTCGGCGAAGCTGGCCTGAACCACGAGCGCGTGCGCGTGGTGCTGGAGAAACCCCTGGGCCACGACTTGGCCAGCGCCCAAGAGATCAACACCGTGGTGCGCTCGGTCTTCAAGGAAAGCCAGGCCTTCCGCATCGACCACTACCTCGGCAAGCCCTCGGTGCAGAACCTCTCGGCCCTGCGCTTTGGCAACGCCTTGTTCGAACCGCTGTGGCGCCGCGAGAGCATCGCCAACATCCAGATCACCCTGGCCGAAGAGCTGGGCGTGGGCACACGGGGCGCCTTCTACGACGGCACCGGCGCGCTGCGCGACATGATCCAGAACCATGCCCTGCAGCTGCTGACCATGATCGCCATGGAGCCGCCCTCGACCAACGACGCCGATGCCATCCGCGACGAAAAGCTCAAGGTGCTGCGCTCGCTCAAGCCCTTCACGCCGGAGAGCGTGGCCCGCGATGTGGTGCGCGGCCAGTACCGCGCCGGCACGGTGGGCGGCGTGGCCGTACCGGGTTATCTGGACGAAGCCAAGGTGCCGGCCGACAGCCCCTGCGAAACCTTTGTCGCCCTGCGCACCGAGGTGCAGAACTGGCGCTGGGCCGGCGTGCCCTTCTACCTGCGCACCGGCAAACGGCTGGCGGCCCGTGACGCGCAAATCGTCATCAACTTCCGCCCCGTGCCGCACCCGATTTTCCCGGGCACCAACCAGGCCAACCGCCTGGTGATCAAGCTACAACCGGAAGACGGCCTGGAGCTGCAACTGCTGGCCGCCAAGGGCGGCGCCCATGGCGAGGCCCTGTCGCCCGTGTCGCTGGACCTGGACTTTGACAAGGCCTTCGCCAGCAACCGCGTCGGCGCCTACGAACGCCTGCTGCTGGACGCCATCGCCGGCCGCCTGAACCTGTTCGTGCGCAGCGATGAGCAAGAGCAGGCTTGGCGCTGGGTCGAGCCCATCCTCGACGCCTGGAAGCAAGACAGCGCCGGCCCCCGCCCCTACACCGCAGGCTCCTGGGGCCCGGCCGCCGCCAGCGCATTGGTGGCGCGCGATGGCTTTGCCTGGTCAGAAGAAACATGAGCATTCTTGAACGCGTCAAGGCCGCGCTACCGGCCCTGCCGCCGGCCGAGCAGCGGGTGGCCAAGCTCTTGCTCGGCGATGCGCGGGCTTTTGCCAATCTGCCCGTCAGCGAACTGGCCGATCGGGCCCATGTGTCCAAGCCCACCGTGGTGCGCTTTTGCCGCAGCGTGGGCTATGACGGCCTGACCGATTTCAAGCGCAAGCTGGCCGGCAGCGTCAACGAAGGCGTGCCCTTTGTGCACCGCGCGGTGGACGAGGACGAGAAGCCCGGCGACCTGATCGTCAAGGTGGTGGACAACGCGGTCGCTGCCTTGCTGCACTACCGCAACGACGCGGCCAGCCATGCGTTTGAATGCGCCATCAATGCCTTGGCCGAAGCGGCGCGGAACCAGCGCCGCATCGAGTTCTACGGCGTGGGCAACTCCGGCATCGTGGCCCAGGATGCCCAGCACAAGTTCTTCCGCCTGGGCATCAACACCGCCGCCTGCAGCGACGGCCATGTGCAGCTGATGAGTGCCACCATGCTGCAGCCCGGCGATTGCGCCGTCATCATCAGCAATTCCGGCCGCAGCCGTGACCTGCTCGATGCGGCCGAGATCGCGCGCAAAAAGGGCGCGACTACCATCATCATCACCGCCAGTGGCTCGCCCCTGGCACAGCTGGGCCTGAGCCCGGGCCAGGTCTTGCTGGCGGTGGACCACCCCGAGGACTATGACCGCTACAGCCCCATGGTGTCGCGCCTGCTGCACCTGACGGCGGTGGACATTCTGACCACCGGCGTGGCCCTGCGCCTGGGCGCCGACCTGCGGCCCATGCTGCAGGAGATCAAGCGCAATCTGCGCGGCAAACGCTACATCAGCTGAACGGCAGCGACGCCGGACGGGAGCCCGGCGCATCGTTGAGCATCGTCAAGCGGCGGTGGCGGGCACCAATTCAGGCCAGAGCAGCTCGGCCACGCCGTAGACCCGGGCCAGCTCCTGCAGCTTGGCCGGCACCTCATGCAGACGCAGCTTCAGGCCTTCAGCCTGGCACAGGCGTGCGGCGCTGATCAGCAGAGTCAGCACGGCCGAATCGAAATGTTGCAAGTCGGCGAGGCTGAGGTTCAGCTCGCGGGCCGCCGCGCTGCGCAGCTGCGCGCACTCGGCGCGCAGGCTCTGCTGCAGGCCGGGCCACAGCGAACCCGCTTCGCTCAAACCCACCGAAGCGGGCAGCTTGAGCATGGAGGGCGTGGAACTCACCGTTCCGCGCCTCAGGCCTTGCCGCCAGCGGCCGCAGCCTTCTGGTTGCGCTCGGTCAAGGCCTTGATCAGACCGTCGATGCCGTTGGCGCCAATCTCTTGCGAGAAGCTGTTGCGGTATTGATCGGCCAGCCAGATGCCGAGCACGTTGACGTCGTAGATCTTCCAGACGGCGCCGGATTTTTCCAGGCGGTAGTCGAGCTGGATCGGATCGCCCTTGCCGCGGATCTCGGTCTTGACCACCACCTCGGTGTCGCTGGGCGAAGCGCGCAGCGGACGCAGGGCGATGGTCTGGTCCTTGACCTGGGTCAGCGCGCCGGCGTAGGTGCGCACCAGCAAAGTCTTGAATTCATCCTGCAGGCGCTGCTGCTGCTCGGGCGTGGCCTGGCGCCAGAAGCGGCCCACGGCCGACGAGGTCATGCGCTGGAAATTGACATGCGGCATGACCTTGCCGTCGACCAGATTGATGATCTTCTGCAGATCGCCGGCCTGGATGGCCTTGTCGCTCTTGACCGTCTCCAGAGTCTCCAGCGAGAGCTGGCGGATCAAGGTGTCCGGCGCGCTGGCATCGGCCGCCCAGGCGGTTTGCAGCGGCAGGGCGGCGGAAAAAGCACAAACGGCAGCCAGCAGGCTGCGCAGAACCAGGCGTTTGGTGGCGATCATTCTTGCGGTTCCTTTCAATCTCGGAGGGGCTCAGTCATACACAACGCGCGAGCCGAAATTCGGTTCACCACCCCAAGGCGCGTCAACGTTCGGGGCGAGCAAGCGCAAGCCCGTTCAGGGCCCGGCTTGCGGGCTGGACGCGGGAACGGCAGGCGCCTCGGGCGTCAGAACTTCGTACTCGTCATCGCTGCCAAAGCTGCCGCGGCGCTGCAGATAGGCATCACGGATGAAGGTGTACTTGTCCAGTGCAATGCCATCCAGCATCTCCCCTGCACGCAAGAAGTTGGCTCGAGCGTTGACCAGTTGCAAGGCCGACAGCGCCGTCTTGCTGTAGCCATCCTTGACAACGAGCGAAGGCGATGTGGCGATGCGGTCGAAGGGCAGCGCCAAGGTGTCACGCACGGACGATGGGCCAAACAGGGGCCAAACGATGTAGGCGCCCGTACCCGTGCCCCAGACACCAAAGGTCTTGCCCAGGTCTTCGCTCTTGCGCTCCAGGCCCACTTCGGTGGAGATGTCGATCAAGCCACCGAAACCCAGGGTGGAGTTCACCGCAAAGCGCATGCCCTGCTCCACGCTGGCCTTGAAGCGGCCCTGCAGCAAGAGATTCACCGCCGACCAGGCGTCCGCCACATTGCTAAAAAAATTGTCCGCGGCCAGGCGCACCGGTGCGGGCACGATGTCGCTGTACACGGTGGCCACGGGCTTGAGCACATGGGTGTCCAAGGACTCGTTGAAGTTGAAGACCTTGCGGTTCCAGTTTTCCCAGGGGTCGAGTTTCTGGCCCGGTGCACCCGGGCCACGCAGGCTGGCGCATCCGCTCAGCACGAGGATGCTCAGCACCAGCGCGACACGCCGCCAGGAGCGGTCCATTCGGGCACTCATGGTTTGGCCCCGCCGGCCGGCGTGCCGGAATCGGCGGCCTTGTTGTAGAGGAACTGACCGATCAGGTTTTCCAGCACCACGGCCGATTGCGTCTGGCTGATGTTGTCGCCTGCAGCCAGGTTCTTCTCGTCCGCACCGGCCTCGAGACCGATGTACTGCTCACCCAGCAGGCCGGCGGTCAGAATCTTGGCGGAGCTGTCCTTGGGAAAGGCCACGTTCTTGTAGAGCTTCATCACCACCTTGGCCTGGAAGCTCTTGTCATCGAAGGTGATGGATTCCACCCGGCCGATCACCACGCCCGCACTCTTGACCGCGGCGCGGGCCTTGAGGCCGCCGATATTGTCGAACTTGGCCGTGACCTGGTAGGTCTCGTCAAAGTTCAGGCTCAGCAGGTTGCCGGCTTTGAGGGCCAGGAACAGCAGCGCGGCGCCGCCCAGCAGCACAAAGAAACCCACCCATGCGTCATGCCTTGAGGCTTGCATCCTCTACCCCTACAAATCAAATCGAGAACATCATCGCGGTCAGCACAAAGTCCAGTGCCAGCACCGCCAACGACGACATCACCACCGTGCGCGTGGTCGCCTGCGCCACGCCATCGGGCGTGGGCTTGCAGGCATAGCCTTGCAGCAAAGCCACAAAGGTCACGGTGATACCAAAGACCAAACTCTTGATGACGCCATTGCCGACATCGGCCCAGACGTCCACGCCGCCCTGCATCTGCGACCAGAAAGCGCCCGCATCAATGCCGATCAGGGGCACGGCCACCAGCCAGCCACCAATGATGCCGATGGCCGAGAACAGCGCCGCCAGCAGCGGCATGGCGATGAAGCCACCCCAGAAACGCGGCGCCAGCACCCGGGTCAGCGGATCGACCGCCATCATTTCCATCGCGGTCAGTTGCTCGCCGGCCTTCATCAGGCCGATCTCTGCCGTCAAAGAGGTACCGGCACGGCCCGCAAACAAGAGGGCGGAAACCACCGGACCCAACTCGCGCACCAGGCTCAGCGCCACCAGCAAGCCCACGGCCTCGGCCGAGCCATAGCGTTGCAATGTGTAATAGCCCTGGAGCGCCAGCACAAAGCCAACGAACAAGCCCGAGACGCCGATCAGCGACAAGGATCGATTACCCAGGAAATAGATTTGCTCGCGCACCAGCGAGAAACGCAGCAGGGCGGCCGGCGTGCGGGCCAGAAGCTGGAAAAACAGCCGGGTGCTGGAACCCAAATCCACCAACTGCTGCCGCAATGTGCGGCCCAGTCGGGCGGAGAACTGCGTCAGGGTCGCCATCATGCCGACACCCCCAGACCGAAATCCTGGCTCACCGGGCAGGCAGGCTGATGGAAACGCACGGGACCATCCGCATGGGCACCGACGAACTGCTGCACCAGCGGGTCGCTGCTGTGGCGCAAGTCGTCCGGCGTGCCCTGGGCGACCACGCGGCCATTGGCAATCATGGCCACCTCGTCGGCGATGGCAAAGGTTTCATGCAGATCATGGGACACGATGATGCTGCTCAATCCGAGCGCATCGTTCAGGTCGCGGATCAAGCGCGCCGCCACACCGAGCGAAATGGGGTCCAGGCCGGCAAAGGGCTCGTCGTACAAAACCAGGTCCGGGTCCAGCGCGATGGCGCGCGCCAGGGCCACCCGGCGCGCCATGCCGCCAGAGATCTCGGAGGGCAGCAGGTCGCGTGCGCCACGCAGGCCCACCGCATTGAGCTTCATCAGCACTAGATCGCGGATCATGGCTTCGGGCAGTTTCGTGTGCTCGCGCAGCGGGAAGGCCACGTTCTCGAACACACTCAGATCGGTGAACAAGGCGCCGAACTGGAAGAGCATGCCCATGCGACGCCGCACGGCGTAGAGCCCATCGAGATCCAGGCCGGCGAGATCAACGCCGTCAAACAGCACCTGGCCCGAAATCGGCTTGATCTGCCGGCCCAGCAGGCGCAAGACCGTGGTCTTGCCTCCGCCGCTGGTGCCGATCAGGGCCAACACCTTGCCGCGCGGGATGCGCAGATTCACGCGCTCCAGGATCACCCGGTCGCCATAACCGCAGCTGACATCGCGCAATTCAATCAGAGGCGTTTCGGACGCGGCAATGGAAGTGGATGAATAAGGGGCCATGAGCCTTGGCAGGGCGGGCCAGGGCCCGTTTTTGACAAAGATCACATCATAGGGGAAACACCGATCGCGCACCGAGCCGCCGAGAAGAGCCCCAAATACTTCACATTTCCGGGCCTGAGCCCGACCAGCGCGAGGGACAGTCTGATAGGCGGCTACACAAGCGAAAACCAGCGGCCGAGAATTCAATCCAACCAGGAGCACCCCACCATGCCAGCACGCGTCACCCCTTCCCAATCACGTCCAGCTCAGGGCTTCACCCTGATTGAAGTGATGGTGACCGTGGCCATCATCGGCATCCTTGCGGCCGTGGCCCTGCCGTCCTACCAGGCCTATGTGGTGCGCGGCAAGATCCCCGAAGCCACCGCCGGCCTGGCCACGCGGCAGGTGCGCCTGGAACAGTTCTTTCTGGACCGCCGCACCTATGTGGGCGCACCGGATTGCAACTCCGACGCCACCAGCAGCAAGTACTTCACCTTCTCTTGCTCTGCGTCCAGTGCCACGGCCTTCACTCTGCGCGCCGTGGGCAAAGACAGCATGGCCGGCTTCACCTACACCATCAACGAAGCCGGAGTGAAGACCAGTGCGGCCCTGCCCACAGGCTGGACCACACCCAGCCCCAACACCTGCTGGGCGACCAAGAAGGACGGATCATGCTGACAAAGCCTTCGGCGCTCGGCGACCGAGCCTCGCTGCAGGCCGGCGTGACGCTGATCGAACTGATCGTGAGCTTGGTCTTGGTCGGTATCTTTCTGGCCGTGGCAGCGCCGAGCTTCTCCACCTGGCTGCAGAACAGTCGGATTCGCAACACCGCCACCTCCTTGAGCGCAGGCATTCAACTGGCCAAAGCCGAAGCGGTGGCACGCAACACGGCGGTGCGCTTCCAGCTCACCACCAGCTTGACCAATACCTGCGCCCTGAGCACCAGCGGCACCAACTGGGTGATCAACGTGATCGGCGCCAACACGGCGGCCGACTCGGTGGCCAACCGCTGCGCTTCAGCGCCTTCGGACACGGTCCAGCCCCGCATCCTGCACACCAAGCCGAGCAACGATGGCAATGGCACCGTTCAGATTGCCGCCAACGCGAGTTCGGTCACCTTCAACAGCCTGGGCAAGCCCACCCCCACGCCCAACGCTGCCATCGTTCTGGACGTCAGCAACAGCGCTGCGGGCTCCTGCGGCACCGACGGTGACGCCGTTTGCCTGCGCATCGTGATCACGCCTTCGGGACAGGTACGCATGTGCAACCCCAGTCTTCCCAGCAGCGATGTTCAGGCCTGCTGAACGGGAGTCCCCCATGACTGTCCTCCAGACCCCGAGCCCAAAGTCCAGAGCACGCAGTCCGGGCCGCCCTCATGGGCTCCGAGGCTTCATGATGCTGGAGGTGCTGGTTGCCTTGCTCGTGTTCGCGCTCGGAGTCCTGGGCTTGGTCGGCCTGCAAGCCACGGCGGTCAAACAGGCCGGGCAGGCCAAGTACCGCTCGGATGCCGCCCTGCTGGCCAATCAGCTGATCGGCAGCATGTGGGTGGGCAATCGCAATTTGGCCGAGCTGCAGGCCGAGTACAGCAGCGCCGACGAAGGCGCCGGCTACAAGCTCTGGCTGGAAAAGGTCAGCGCCACCCTGCCCGGTGTGGCTGACCACCCGCCGACCGTCACCTTCACGCAAGTCAATCCTCTGCCGGCCTTGGCCGGCCGGCCGGCCGGTGGCCCGGTCCTGACACCCAGCCTGCGGGTCACCATCACCGTCAAGTGGGCGGCGCCCGGCGAGAACCTGGGCAGCACCCCCCACAACCTGGTCATGATCAGCCAGCTGAAGTGATCGGAACCCTTATGAAATCGACAAACCTTCAGCGCCCGGTGGGCCATCCGCAGAACGGCTTCAGCCTCATCGAGCTCTTGGTGGGCGTGGTGCTGGGCATGATCGCCGTGATCGTGGTGATGCAAGTGTTCTCCCTGTCCGAGCGGGGCCAGCGCAGCGCCACCAGCGGCGACGAAGCGCAGACCAATGGCGCCATCGCGGCCACCGAACTTCAACGCAATATTCGCCAGAGCGGGCACGGCGCCGCCAATCTGTTGCTGGCCGGCTGCAGCCTGACCTTGCCGGGCGGACGAGTGCTCTCTGGACTGGGCCCGGTCACCATCAACCACGCCAGCATCCCTGCGGGCGACAGTGGCAGTGACACCCTGCTCGTGGTGTTCAGCAATGGCAACGGGGCACCTGAAGGCGACCGCATCATCGCAGAGCCCAGTGCCGTGACGTACACCATGACCACAGCCACGGCCTTCAACACCAACGACTATGTCATCGCGGCGAACCAGGTTCGCCCCGCTCCTTGCAATCTGCTGCTCGACCGGGTCAATGCTGCGCCGGTTGGCGCCAACGTCAGCGTCGCCGCAGGCGCCGTCGGCTTGCAAGACACCTTGTTCAACTGGGGCTTGGCGCCCAAGGTATTGGCCTATGCCGTGCGCAACGGCCGGCTGACCCAGTGCGACTACATGGTCAACGACTGCAGCAGCGAGGCCGCCCAAGCCTGGGTGGAGATCATCGACAACGTGGTCAATCTGCGCGCCCAGTATGGTCGCGACACTTCCGCGGCGCCCATGGACGGGATCGTGGATCTTTTCGATCAAACCACACCAGCCACGGCGTGCCAATGGGCCCGGATGTCAGCGGTCCGCCTGGCCATCACCACGGTCAGCGGTCAACGTGAAAAGTCCATCGTGACCGACAGTGGCAACGCTCCCCGCTGGGCGGGAACTGAAGAGGCGCCCATCGACCTTTCCGCCGAGAACCTGTGGCAGTACTACCGCTACAAGGTGTTCGAGGCCATCGTTCCGCTGCGCAACCTGGCCTGGCAAGGAGCGGTCGCAACATGTTGAAGCCTCACCGCCTCTTTGCTGCCCCTGCCCCGCGCTACGCGCCAGGGTGCGGCAGGCACCAGCAAGGCATTGTCCTGATGCTGGCCATCGTGGTCCTGGTCATCATGTCCCTGGCAGCGGTCGGCTTGATGCGCTCCATGCTGAGCAGCAACAAGGTCGCCGGCAACCTGGCTTTTCAACAGTCAGCCATCCAATCGGCAGACATCGGCATCGAAAGCGCCGTGGCCTGGTTGGAGCAAAACAACTTCGGCACCAATCTGCACAACAACATCACCATCGCTGCGGGCCGCCCCGTCGGCTATCTGGCTCTGCGCCAGGACCCGGCCGCCAACCAGAGCTGGGAGATCTTCTGGAATGCCGTGCTCGTCCCGAGCAACACGGTCACCACCTTGGCCCCGGACGCTGCCGGCAACACCGTGTCCTTTGTGATCCAGCGACTGTGCAACGGCCAGGGCTCACCAACATCGGGCATTGGTTGCGAAGCTCCGCCGACCACCAACCCCGGGGCTGACAGCAGCAAACGCGCCAACAGCGGCACGCCCATCGGCATCCCAAATCAACGTTATTACCGCATCACAGCCCGCGTTGTCGGCCCTCGCAACACCATTGGCTTCGTCCAGGCCGTTGTGGCCCTTTGAGGCTGATCCGGCCTGCGCCGGCACCTCACCTGAGATCAGATCTGGAGTTCCCCATGAACAGCAAGCAACGCCTTCTCGCCCTTTGCCTCGGCATGGCCGCACTGCAGCTGTCTTCCGCCGCCCAGGCTGGAGTGACCGACATTTCCAGCACGCCCTTGGTCGTGGCTTCGCCCAACGCGGTGCAGCCCAACCTCATGTTTGTGCTTGATGATTCGGGCTCCATGGGCTTTGACTTCATGCCCGACCACGTCAACGGCGATGGCAGCTCCAATCCGCAACTGTGTCGTTCCAGCGGAGCCCTGCCCGCCAACAGCGGCGAATTCACCAACACCTGTTGCCACAATGGCGACAGCGGTGAAGCCTGCTGGCGGGATGCCCCGCCTTTTGGATCTCGCCGCGGGCATCCTCCCTTTCTGAGCGCCAGCTTCAACAGCATGGCCTACAACCCGGCGATACGCTACACGCCGCCCATGGGCGCCAACGGCGTCAGCTGGGCCAGCATGACCTCGGCCAACACATCAGGTTGGACATCAGTGGCCAACGATGGTTTTGGCATCCAGAACAGCTACAACATCAATCTGCTCACGCAGTTCCCCGACACGGAGTGGTGCACAGACACCAGCTATTCCGACTGCTTGCGCAATGGCAACTACGTGCTGCCGGGCACTGTCAACAACAAGAGCTATACCGTTTTCAACGCCACCACAGCCTCAGGAAACGGCTACAAAGCCACCGGCGCGCCGGACAACGCCGGCACGACTGCACAGACCTGGGGGCCGCACTACTATTTGATCAACGCCGCGGAATATTGCGACAACATCAATTTGCGCAACTGCCAAAGCACAGCGAGTGCCGTGTTCAAGTACCCAGCTCCGGTTCGCTGGTGCAACAGCGATGCCAACGCGCGCGCGGCGACGCCCGATAGCGGCTCCTGCCAAGCTGTACGAAGCAACATCTACTCTGAAGCTCGATACCCGACCAAATACTTCACCGCAGGCACCAACGGCATTCCAGCCACGCCTGAAGTGCGCGCAAGCACCAGCCTGACCATCAGCTCCATCTCGGACAACCGAGGCAACGGTTGTTTTGTGTCGATCACTTCCTTGCGCTCGGGAACGACCCAGCTCTTGTCTGCAGCCACCAGCTCTGAATCCAACCGTGGCAACCTTGCAGCATCCCTGACTGCGCGCATCAACGCGGGCAGCTCCGGCTTCTATGCCAGCCAAACCAACCGCACCGTCACCATCACGGCACCGGCCGGTGTCGCTGCCCCCGGTGCCCTCAGCTGGAGCAAGACACCGAGCACCTGCAATCTGACCATCAACCCGAGCACACCGACATTCTCGGGCTATCAGGCTGCAGTAGAGGGCTCTCCCGGCGTGCCTGGCGGCTACCCCGGGAGCTTCGAGCGCGTAGACATCGTGTCAGGGCGTACCAGCTATCCCAAGCTGTCCAACAGTCGCAGCGATTGCGCGGGTGCCACGAGCTGCAGCTATGCCGAAGAGATGACCAACTTCGCCAACTGGTGGACCTACTACCGCACCCGCATGCAAATGATGAAGTCCTCGACAAGCCAAGCCTTCTCTGCTGTGTCAAGCAATTTCCGCGTTGGCTATCTGAGCATCAACAACAGCCAGGGCAATGCCTATCTGAACCAAGCCACGTTCAGCGGCACAGCCAAGTCCGACTGGTACTCACGCCTGTTCAATGCGTACCCCTACTACTCCACACCGCTGCGTCGAGCCCTGAACACGGTCGGGCGCCTTTATGCCGGCAAGCAAACGGGCAGCTTGAACGGCACCACGGTGGTGGACCCCATTCAGTACTCCTGCCAACGCAACTACACAGTGCTATCCACCGATGGCTTCTGGAACGAATCTGTCAGCCTGACACAGTTGGACGGTACAGCGCTGGGCGACCAGGACGGCAGCCTGTCGCGCCCACAGAGGGATGGCAACGCCGTCTCCAACACCTTGGCCGATGTCGCGTCCTACTATTACAAGACCGACCTTCGCACAGGAACCGACGGCTCGAGCGAGTGCACCAGCGGCTCGGGCACGAACGCCGATGTCTGTGGCAATGGCACCGTCAGCGCACTGCAACGCATGGTGACATTCACCCTCGGCCTAGGTGCTTCGGGCTATATGCAGTACCAGCCCGACTATCTGCGCGCCACCAGTGGCGACTATTTCTCGGTGGCCCAAGGCAGCAGCCCCAATGCCGCCGGTGGCGTGTGCACTTGGCAGTCCAGTGGTGAATGCACATGGCCGACCCCGGTCAGCAACACCCTGACCACCATCGATGACCTCTGGCACGCCGCAGTCAATGGAGGCGGTACCTACTTCAGCGCAAGCAACCCACAAAGCCTATACAGCGGCTTGCAATCAGCACTCAACAATATTGCAGCCCAAGAAGGCGCTTCGGCCGCCGCAACCGCCAGCAACCCCAATGTCACCTCAGGTGACAACCAGGTGTTTGTTTCCAACTTCATGTCCGGGGAATGGACGGGACAGCTCAAATCCAAGCGCATCGACTTGAGCGGCGGTTCCCTGTCCAGCACCGACTGGTCTGCCGGCACCCTGCTCGACAGCAACAGCAGCCGCAGTATCTACATGTACAGCGCAAGCAATGACAATCGCCGCGCCGAGTTCAACTGGAGCAACCTCAGCGCCAGCCAGAAGGCCTACTTCAACCTGGCGACACTGACCGCCTCCGGCAACAACCTGATTCAGTTCTGCACCTCGGGTGACTATTGCCTCAGCGCCAGCGATCAAAGCACTGCAGCGGGCCAGCGCCTGGTTGACTATGTGCGCGGCGTCCGAAGCGACGAGGGGCCCTTGTCCGATCCGAGCAAGTTCTTCCGGCAACGTACGCTCTTGCTGGGCGATATCGTCAACTCTGAAGCGGTCTACGTGAAGAAACCGCTCGCCAACTACAACGATGCAGGCTTCAACGACCACAAGGCCACGACGGCCACACGGGTCGGCATGGTCTACGTCGGCGCGAACGACGGCATGCTGCACGCGTTCAACGCCAGCAGTGGCGCTGAAGTCTGGGCCTATGTACCGACCGCCGTGATCCCGCGCCTGCACAAACTGGCTGACAAGAGCTACGGCAACAAGCACGAGTACTACGTCGACGGCAGCCCCGTTGTTCAGGAAGTCAAGATCGGCAGCGAGTGGCGCACCGTGCTGATCAGCGGCCTCGGTGCCGGCGGCCGCGCCTACTTCGCCATCGACATCACTTCGCCCAGCGATCCCAAGCCCCTGTGGGAGTTCACCCACGACAACCTGGGCTACACCTTTGGCAAAGCCGAGATCAGCAAGCTGGCCGACGGCACTTGGGTGGCCATCCTGCCCTCGGGCTACAACAACATCTCGCCCGGTGATGGCAACGGCCGCCTCTTCGTATTGGACATCGCCACGGGCCAGCCCGTGTCCACTCTGCCCAACGGCATTCCGACCCTGGTCGGTGGCCTGGCCGTGGGCAGCAGCAGCACGCCAAGCGGCCTCGGCCACATCAGCGCCTGGACCGACAACTCCGACAAGGACAACACCGCCTTGCGCATCTACGGTGGCGACAACCTGGGCAATCTTTGGCGCTTTGACATCAACAACAATGTCGGCGCCGCAGGCTATGAAGCGCAGCGCCTGGCCACGCTCAAGACCTCGCTCGGCGTGGCCCAGCCCATCACCTCACGCCCCGAATTGGGTCAGGTCGGCAGCCATGTGATGGTGTACCTGGGCACCGGTCGCTATCTGGGCGTCAGCGATCTCAGCGACGCGACTCAGCAAACCATCTATGCGATCAAGGACCGGCTGTCGGATGCAGACTTTGGCAATCCTCGCCTGCAAACCAACAACTTCGTGCAACAGACCTTGAGCAATGGCACCTGCCCAGATGGATCCACCATCTGCACGCCCGGCACACCCATTCGAACGAATGGCAACCCTGTGGCGGTTGACCTCAACGACAAGAACGGCTGGTATGTTGATCTGCCGGGCACACGCGAACGGGTCACCACCGGCGCCGTGCTGGTAGGCGGCGTGCTGGGTGTGACTTCCAACGTCATCAATTCCTCTGGCATTTGCTCCGTCGGTGGCTCGAGCTGGATCAACTATTTCGACTACCGCACGGGCGGCCCGGTCAATAGCGCACAGAACATTGTCAGCATCTCGCTCGGCAATGCCTTGGCCACCACACCGGAAACCATCCAATTGCCCAACAACAAGGTGATCGACCTGATCCAGAAGACGGACGGCTCCATGGCGAACCAAGAACGTCCTCAAGGCACAAGCAACACCAACACCCGTCGCCTGTCCTGGCGCGAGCTGAGTGACTGAAACACTGCCGACGCCGGTATCACGCTGGCCACGTCCGGACTGGCCTCGCCGCATCTCGCGCGACGCTCGGCGCTTGACCCTGTGCCTGGTGTCGGCGCTAGGCCTGCATGCATTGGGATTGATGTACCGTTTCAGCCCCGATCGCCCCTCGGGGCCGCCAACTCCTGGACAGGCTTTGATCGTTCGCGTCATCGCGGCGCCTCTTCTCGAACCAGCAAGCCCGTCCCAGCCCGTGCAAACGGAAGCAAGGCCCGAGTCGGGACCGCTCAACGGGCCGAGCTCGCAGCCAGATCACCCGCAGGTGGTGAGGCCAGATGCAGCACATGAAACACGGGAGCTCGCCAAGCCGATTGCAAAGGAGGCCGCGCCGGCTGAGGGCCTGGCCCACGATTTCACCGGACCTGGGCGTTACGCTCCGAACGAACCGTTGGATGAAGCACCCAGCTTCCGAACCACCAGCAGCGCCGTCATCCACCACCCCGATGACAGCCTGCCGGATGGGCAAGGCCAAGCGACAGCAGCCTTGCTGATCAATGCACAAGGAAACGTGGATGCCGTGCTGGTTTCGGCCGAGCAACTGCCTCGCCGTTTTGTTCGGGCGATCCAGAAGGCGTTTGAGGCCCAGAGCTTCCAGCCGGGACGGATGGGCGGGCAGGAACAGGCCGCACGGCTGTGCCTTGCGGTTCAGTTTCAGGAAGGCGAGCCGCCCCGTTGGGAGTTTCGCCCCAGCCCAGCCGGCTGGGCGGACCGGGTCGTGACTGCGGAGAACGCCCTGGCCAGCTGCACCCCCTCAGCTTCAGCGCGGTAGGTCGCTGCTGCCCATCAGGAATTCATCCACCGCGCGAGCGGCCTGGCGGCCTTCACGGATGGCCCAGACGACGAGCGACTGGCCGCGGCGCATGTCACCGGCGGCGAAGACCTTGTCGACATTGGTCTTGTAACCACCGTTGAAATCGGTGCTGGCCTTGGCGTTGCCGCGCGCATCCTTGGCTACACCGAAAGCGTCGAGCACGGTGGCGACGGGCGCCACAAAGCCCATGGCCAGGAAGACCAGATCGGCCTTGATGATCTGCTCGGAACCCGGCACCTCGACCATCTTGCCGCCCTGCCATTCCACGCGCACGGTTTTCACACCGGTCAGCTTGCCCTTTTCGCCGAGGAATTCCTTGGTCGAGATGGCGAACTCGCGCTCGCAGCCTTCCTCATGGCTGCTGGAGGTGCGCAGCTTGAGCGGCCAGTAAGGCCAGGTCAGCGGGCGGTCTTCCACCTCGGGCGGCTGGGGCATGAGCTCGAACTGGGTGACGCTCTTGGCGCCGTGGCGGTTGCTGGTACCGACGCAATCACTGCCGGTGTCGCCGCCACCGATGACGACCACATGCTTGCCGTCGGCACGGATCTGGCCCTTGAGTTTGTCCCCTGCATTGACCTTGTTCTGTTGCGGCAGGAACTCCATCGCGAAATGGATGCCGGCCAGATCACGGCCCGGCACCGGCAGGTCGCGGCTGGATTCGGCGCCACCGCTGAGCAAGACGGCGTCGAACTGTGCCTTGAGCTCGTCCGGGCTGATGCTGTCCTTGGCCCAGTTGGTGACCTTAGAGCCTTCCGGCATGGAGGCGACCAGCAGGCCGGTGCGGAAGACCACGCCCTCGGCTTCCATCTGCGCCACGCGGCGGTCGATGTGCGACTTCTCCATCTTGAAGTCGGGGATGCCGTAACGCAGCAGGCCGCCAACACGGTCGTTCTTTTCGAACACGGTCACGCTGTGGCCCGCGCGGGCGAGTTGCTGTGCAGCCGCCAGACCGGCCGGGCCGGAGCCGACGATGGCCACGGTCTTGCCGGTCTTGCGCTTGGCGACTTGCGGCTGAACCCAGCCCTCGGACCAGGCGCGATCGATGATGGCGTGCTCGATGGACTTGATGCCCACGGCGTCATCGTTCACGTTCAGCGTGCAGGCCGCCTCGCAAGGCGCGGGGCAGATGCGGCCGGTGAATTCCGGGAAGTTGTTGGTGCTGTGCAGGATGGTGATGGCATTGGCCCAATCCCCGCGGTACACCAGATCGTTGAAATCCGGAATGATGTTGTTGACCGGGCAGCCGTTGTTGCAGAACGGCGTGCCGCAGTCCATGCAGCGTGCGGCCTGCTGCTTGGACTGTTCGGCGCTCAAACCGATCACGAATTCCTTGTAATTCTTGACCCGCGTGCCCACGGGCTCGTAGCCCTCTTCCAGCCGCTGGTACTCCATGAAGCCCGTTACCTTGCCCATGCTTCGCTCCTAAAACTCTTTATTGGGGTCAGAGTCATTTTGCAAACTCAACCCGAAGAAATTCATTTAATAGGGTCAGATTCGAATTCATTCTTCTGACCCGGTGATCACGGTTTCCGTGCTCGTGCCGCTCAGGCCTTGAGCGCCGCTTTGGGCGCAGCGGGAGCCTTGGCCTGCTCGATGGTCGAGGCCGCTTCCTTGGCCGCATGGATCTCGCCGAGTGCGCGGCGGTATTCGTGCGGGAAGACCTTGACGAACTTGGCGCGCGAATCGGCCCAGTGGTCCAGGATGTGGCGGGCCCGGGCACTGCCAGTCCAGCGGTGGTGGTCTTCCAGCATCTTCTTGAGGATGGCTTCGTCGGTCTGCGCCTCGGCGTCACCGAGGTGGTGCCAGATGGCGCGGTCCACGGTGGCTTCCTGCTCGTGCGCGGGCAGCAGCTTGTCCAGCGCGACCATGCTGGTGTTGCAGCGCTTGGCGAACTGTCCGTCCTCGTCGTAGACGTAGGCGATGCCGCCGCTCATGCCGGCCGCGAAATTGCGGCCAGTCTTGCCGAGCACGGCCACGGTGCCGCCGGTCATGTATTCGCAACCATGGTCACCCGTGCCCTCGACCACGGCCGAGGCGCCAGAAAGCCGGACTGCAAAGCGCTCACCCGCCACCCCGCGGAAGAAGGCCTCACCGCGCGTGGCACCGTAAAGCACGGTGTTGCCGACGATGATGTTCTGCGTCGCGTCGCCACGGAAATCGATGCTGGGGCGCACCACCACGCGGCCGCCGGACAGGCCCTTGCCGGTGTAGTCGTTGGCGTCTCCGATCAGGTAGAAAGTGATGCCCTGGGCCAGAAAGGCACCGAAGCTCTGGCCGCCCGTGCCCTCCATCTGGATGAAGATGGTGTGGTCGGGCAAGCCCTCGGGGCGGCGGCGGATCAGCTCACCGGACAGCATGGCGCCCACGGTGCGGCGCACATTGCTGACTTCCTGCATGAACTGCACCTTCTCGCCCTTCTCAAAAGCGGGCAGGCACTTCTCGATCAGCTTCACATCGAGTGCGCGGTCCAGGCCATGGTCTTGCACATCGACATGGGTGCGGGCCACTTCGGCGGGCAAGGCCGGGCGGTGGAAGACACGACTGAAATCCAGGCCCTTGGCCTTCCAGTGGGTGATGCCCTTCTTGGTGTCCAGCAGATCGCTGCGGCCGACCAGATCCTCGAACTTGCGAATGCCCAGCTGGGCCATGATCTGGCGCGCCTCCTCGGCCACGAAGAAGAAGTAGTTCACCACATGCTCGGGCTTGCCGGTGAACTTGGCGCGGAGTAGCGGGTCTTGCGTGGCCACGCCCACCGGGCAGGTGTTGAGGTGGCACTTGCGCATCATGATGCAGCCCTCGGCCACCAGCGGCGCGGTGGCGAAGCCGAATTCATCCGCGCCCAGCAGCGCACCGATGACCACATCGCGGCCGGTCTTCATCTGGCCGTCGGCCTGCACCCGCACACGGCCACGCAGGCGGTTCAGCACCAAGGTCTGCTGCGCCTCGGCCAGGCCCAGCTCCCAGGGTGTGCCAGCATGCTTGATCGAGCTCCAGGGCGAAGCGCCCGTGCCACCGTCATGGCCGGCGATGACCAGGTGGTCGGCCTTGGCCTTGGTGACACCGGCGGCGATGGTGCCCACGCCGACTTCCGAGACCAGCTTGACCGAAACATCGGCCTTGGGATTCACGTTCTTGAGATCGTGAATCAGCTGGGCCAGGTCCTCGATGGAGTAGATGTCATGGTGCGGCGGCGGCGAGATCAAGCCCACACCCGGCACCGAGTAACGCAGGAAACCGATGTACTCGCTGACCTTGCCGCCGGGCAGCTGACCGCCTTCACCGGGCTTGGCACCCTGGGCCATCTTGATCTGGATCTGATCGGCGCTGACCAGGTACTCGGTGGTGACACCGAAGCGGCCCGATGCCACCTGCTTGATCTTGGAGCGCAGGGAATCGCCTTCCTTGAGCTCGTAGTCGACGGCGATGACCTTGTTGCCGATCACATCAGACACCTTGGTGCCTGCCGTGATCTTGATGCCCTTGAGCTCGTTGCGATAACGCGCGGGATCCTCGCCACCTTCGCCGGTGTTGCTCTTGCCGCCGATGCGGTTCATAGCCACGGCCAGGGTGGCATGGGCCTCGGTCGAGATGGAGCCGAGCGACATGGCGCCGGTGGCGAACCGCTTGACGATCTCTGCCGCGGGCTCGACCTCATCGAGCGGGATCGCCTTGCTGGGATCGAACTTGAACTCGAACAGACCACGCAGCGTCATATGGCGCTTGCTCTGGTCATTGATGATTTGCGCGTATTCCTTATAGCTGTCGAACTTGCCGCTGCGCGCGCTGTGCTGCAGCTTGGCGATGGCATCCGGCGTCCACATATGCTCTTCACCGCGGGCGCGCCAGGCGTACTCGCCGCCGGCATCCAGCATGGTGTGCAGCACTGGATCGTCGCCGAAAGCCGCGCGGTGCAGGCGGATGGCCTCTTCGGCCACCTCGAACACGCCGATGCCACCGACCTGCGTGGGCGTGCCGCGGAAGTACTTCTCCACAAAGTCCGTCTTCAGGCCGATGGCCTCGAAGATCTGCGCGCCGCAGTAGGACATATAGGTGGAGATGCCCATCTTGGACATGATCTTGGACAGGCCCTTGCCGATGCCCTTGATGTAGTTGTAGATGGCCTTGTCGGCAGACAGCTCGCCGGGCAGGCCGGCCGCGATGTCCGTCAGGGTTTCCAGGGCCAGGTAGGGGTGAACCGCCTCGGCGCCAAAGCCGGCCAGCACCGCGAAGTGGTGCACCTCACGGGCACTGCCGGTTTCCACCACCAGACCGGCGGTGGTGCGGCGGCCTTCACGCACCAGATGGTGGTGGATGGCGGACAGGGCCAGCAAGGCAGGGATGGCCACGCGGCTCTCGCTCAGGCCGCGGTCTGTGATGATGAGGATGTTGTGGCCGCTCTTGATCGCGTCCACCGATTCGGCGCACAGCGAGGCCAGCTGCGCCTCCACACCTTCATGACCCCAGGCAAGCGGGTAGGTGATGTCCAGCTCGTAGGGTTTGAACTTGCCGTGGGTGTGAGCCTCGATCTGGCGCAGACGGGCCATGTCCTTGAAGTCAAGCACCGGCTGCGACACTTCCAAACGCATCGGCGGATTGACCGCGTTGATGTCCAGCAGATTGGGCTTGGGGCCGATGAAGCTGTTGAGCGACATCACGATGGCCTCGCGGATCGGGTCAATCGGCGGGTTGGTCACCTGGGCGAACAGCTGCTTGAAATAGTTGAACAGCGGCTTGTCCTTGCTGGACAGCACGGCCAGGGGCGAGTCATTGCCCATGGAACCCAGGGCTTCCTCGCCGGTGGCGGCCATGGGCGCCATCAGGAACTTGATGTCTTCCTGGGTGAAGCCAAAAGCTTGCTGGCGATCGAGCAGGCTGGCGCTGAAGCTGGCAGCCGGGGTGTCGGCCACCTCGATGTCGTCGAGCTTGACGCGCACGTTCTCGATCCACTGGCGATAAGGGCGGGCGTTGGCGTACTGGTTCTTGAGCTCTTCGTCATCGATGATGCGGCCCTGCTCCAGGTCGATCAGGAACATCTTGCCGGGCTGCAGGCGCCACTTCTTGACGATTTTGTTCTCGGGCACCGGCAGCACGCCGGACTCGGAGGCGAGGATGACGAGGTCATCGTCGGTGACGCAGTAGCGCGCCGGGCGCAGACCGTTGCGGTCCAGCGCGGCACAGACCTGGCGACCGTCGGTGAAGACCATGGCGGCCGGGCCATCCCAGGGCTCCATCATGGCAGCGTGGTACTCGTAGAACGCCCGGCGACGCGTGTCCATCTGCTCGTGCTGCTCCCAGGCTTCCGGGATCATCATCATGGCGGCGTGCGCCAAGGGATAGCCGGCCATGGTCAGCAGCTCGATGGCGTTATCGAAGGTGGCCGTGTCGGACTGGTGCTCGAAGCTGATCGGATAGAGCTTGTTCAGGTCATCGCCCAGCACCGGCGACTTCATCACGCCTTCGCGGGCACGCATCCAGTTGAAGTTGCCCTTGACCGTGTTGATCTCGCCGTTGTGGGCGACCATGCGGTAGGGGTGGGCCAGCGGCCATTCGGGGAAGGTGTTGGTCGAGAAACGCTGGTGCACCAGGGCGATGGCGGACACCACACGCGGATCGGCCAGATCCTTGTAGTAGCTGCCCACCTGGTCGGCCAGCAGCAGGCCTTTGTAGATGATGGTGCGGCAGCTCATGCTGGGCACGTAGTACTCGCGGCTGTGGGTCAGCTTGAGCGCCTGGATGGCGCTCGACGCGGTCTTGCGGATGACGTAGAGCTTTCGCTCCAGGGCATCGGGCACGATGATGTCCGGGCCGCGACCGATGAAGATCTGGCGAATGATGGGCTCTTTGTCGCGCACCGTGGGCGACATGGGCATCTCCGAATCCACCGGCACATCGCGCCAACCCAGCAAGACCTGGCCCTCGGCCTTGATCGCACGGGCCAGCTCCTGCTCGCAAGCCAGACGCGAGGCATGTTCCTTGGGCATGAAGATCATGCCCACGCCGTACTCGCCAGGCGGGGGCAGTTCCACGCCCTGCTTGGCCATCTCGGCCCGGAAGTACTCGTCGGGGATCTGGATCAGGATGCCGGCGCCGTCGCCCATCAGCTTGTCAGCACCGACGGCACCGCGATGATCGAGGTTCTCAAGGATCTTCAGACCCTGCTGAACGATGGAATGCGCCTTCTGACCCTTGATGTGCGCCACAAATCCCAGGCCGCAGGCGTCCTTCTCGTTTTGCGGACGGTAGAGCCCGTGGGCGGCCAAGTCCTGGATCTCGGCCTGATGTTCTGCTGCGTTGTGGCTCATGGCGCTCTCCGACGTAATTCAGTTACGGAGACGGAGGTTACTGCGGCGCAGCAAAACGCTCAAGAAAAACTAAATGGGGTCAGTGTCCTTTAACTAGGCATTTGCAGCCACAATATCATTTAAATAGGGTCAGAGTGATATTTTACTTACAAAATCAAGAGTCACCTGAAAGATCGGCCGCCTCCGGCTTTCTGCGCGGACGCCCTCGCGGCAATGGCTCCAGCCTGCGCTGGGTCTGGTCTGCCAAGGCCCGCAAAAAGCCCTCGGAGCCCAGCGGCCAGCCCTTCAAAGTGGCTTCGGTGAAGCGTTGGCGCTCCGCATCTGCACAACCTTCCGCCAACAACTCGCGGTACGCCGCCTCGCGCTCGAAGGGTGTGTTGCCCAGGGTCCAGTACAGCAGGTGTTCGCTGAGAAGGCTGTCGCTTCGGCGGCCCAAGTGACTGGCGCAGCTGGACCAAGGGAACTCCTCGGGCGAGCTGCACAGCCCGGCACGGACCGGATTCAGCTCGATATAGCGCATGCAGGCCAGGAAGTAGCGCTCGCTGTCGATCACGGTCGCGCGATAGCGACCTTCCCAGAGCGTGCCGCTGCGGCCGTACTTGTGATTGAACCAGGCCACGTAGCGCCGCCCGAGGGACTGCACCAGTTTGCCGAGGCCGGGCTCGTCCTCGGGCGTGGCCAGCACATGGAGGTGGTTGTCCATCAAGACGTAGGCATGCACGGCAACGCGGTGGGTGCGGGCGCAGTCACGCAGCAGATCCAAGAACTGGCGACGGTCCGCATCCTCATGGACGATGGGTTGGCGGTTGTTGCCGCGCAACATCAGGTGGTGGGCTTGGCCTGGCAGAACCAAGCGAGGAAGGCGAGCCATACAGGAATCCACTCTCAAAATGACACTGACCCTAGTTTGAGAGTGATTCAGGCGCGAGGCAAGTCCGGGAGCGCCAGATCGCCCACGGAACTGCCGAGCCGCGCGTGATTCTCAGAACAAGCTGAGGCCTGTCAGTCGCTGATGCTCGCGCAAGGCAAATCGGTCGGTCATGCCGGCGATGTAATCGGCGCACGCACGCGGCGCATCGGCAGCGCCGGCGAAATCAGGCGGAAGTTGAGCCGGCTCGCTGGTGTAGATCCGGAACAGGTCGCGAAGCACCTGCTCGGCGCGCTGGCGGGTCTGCTGGACCTGCGGGTGACGGTAGAGTTTGGCGAACAGAAAGCGTTTGAGCTCCGTGCTGGCCGCGCGCATCTCGGGGCTGAAACGCACCAGGGCCGGCGCCGCCCGCACGGCGGCCAGGTCCTGCACGCCCTGCCCCTGCTGCAAGGCAGCGCGGGTCGCGTCGATGATGTCGTAGACCTGGGCTGAAAGCATGCGCCGGATGGTCTCGAACAAGAGCCGTTTGCTGTCCAGCTGGGGAAACTCGCTCAGCGCTTCTCGCAAATAGCGGTGCACCAGGGGCACCTCTTCCAACTGCTCCAGGGCGAGCAGCCCCGAGCGCACGCCATCGTCGATGTCATGGGCGTTGTAGGCCACCTCGTCCGCCAGATTGCAGAGCTGCGCTTCCAGGCTGGGCTGACCGCCATGAAGAAAGCGGCGCGCCACGCCATCGGGTTCAGCCGCCTCCAGCAACTCGGCATTGCGGCGCGCACAGTGCTTGAGGATGCCCTCGCGGGTTTCGAAGCACAGATTGAGGCCGTCGAACGCGGGGTAGCGCAGCTCCAACTTGTCGACCACCCGCAAGGACTGCAAGTTGTGCTCGAAGCCGCCGTGGGGCTTCATGCATTCATCAAGCACATCCTGCCCCGCATGACCGAAGGGCGTGTGACCGAGGTCATGAGCCAGTGCGACGGCCTCGATCAAGTCCTCGTTCAAGCCGAGGCTGCGGCCGATGGAACGGCCCAGCTGGGCCACCTCCAGCGAGTGCGTCAGCCGGGTTCGAAACAGATCGCCTTCATGGTTCATGAAGACCTGGGTCTTGTAGACCAGGCGGCGAAAGGCGCTGCTGTGGATGATGCGGTCGCGGTCGCGTTGGTACTCGCTTCGCGTGGGCGCTGATGGCTCGGGGAAACGCCGGCCCCGCGTTTGATTCGGGTGGCAGGCGTAAGGTGCCAGCCCCGAAGAGGTCACCGGGGGCAGCCCTGCCAAAAACTCAACAGCCATATCGCGACACCGTCCGGGTTCAGAAGAAAAGCTGGGGCTGCTGCACTGAGGAGGCCGTGACCGAGTTATTGCGACTCAGCTATTGGGACTCAGCTATTGCGGCTCAGTCCCAGTGATCGCTCAGCACAGCGGCGACCAATTCATCGGGGGCCCCGTGCATGCCGGCGCGGCCCAGGCTTTCGATCAGCACGAAGCGAATCTCGCCTGCCTCGGCCTTTTTGTCCACCCGCATCAATTCCAGATAACGCTCGGCACCCAAACGCGGCGCTTGCACGGGCAGGCCTGCACGCTCAATCAGACGGCGCAGGCGCGGCAAGAACTCGGGCGGCATCAAGCCCTTGCGGACCGACAAATCGGCTGCCAATACCATGCCGCAGCCCACCGCTTCGCCGTGAAGCCAGGCGCCATAGCCCATGCCGGTTTCGATGGCGTGTCCGAAGGTGTGGCCAAAATTCAGGATGGCACGCAAGCCCTGTTCACGCTCATCCTGGCCCACCACCCAGGCCTTGATCTCGCAGCAGCGCTTGACGGCATAGGCCAAAGCCTGCTTGTCGCGGGCGAGCAAAGCGTCCAAATTGGCCTCGATCCAGGCCAGAAATTCAGCGTCCGCGATCGGGCCGTATTTGATGACCTCGGCCAAACCGGCCGCCAGCTCGCGCTGCGGCAAGGTATCCAGCGTGTCGAGGTCGGCAACCACCCGCTCGGGCTGGTAGAACGCGCCGATCATGTTCTTGCCCAGAGGGTGGTTGATGGCCGTCTTGCCACCCACGGAGGAGTCGACCTGGGCCAACAAGGTCGTCGGCACCTGGACAAAGGGCACACCGCGCATATAGATCGCCGCTGCAAAACCTGTCATGTCACCAATGACACCGCCGCCCAGCGCGAACAGCACGGTCTTGCGATCGGCCGCATGGGCCAGCAGGTGATCAAACACGAGGTTGAGACTGGCCCAATCCTTGTGGCTCTCGCCATCGGGAAGCTGAACGAACTCGACCCGTCGGTAATGCGCGGCCAGTTGCGAACGCAGGCGTTCGAGATAGAGCGGCGCCACCACCTCGTTGCTGACGATCAGTGCGCACGCAGCCTTGGGCAACCCCTGCCAGCTCTGGGCCGAGTCCAGCAGACCGGGACCGATGTGGATGTCGTAGCTGCGCTGATCGAGGGCGATCGGCACGCAATGCAAGGCCGGTGCGGCAGTGGCAGACGAGGCGATGGAGGCGGAAGTCGGGGCCGTCGAGGAAGTCATGAGTCAAGTGTAAAGGCCGCTCGCGCCCGGCTCAGCATCACGCAAGGGCTTGAGCCGCCGAGACGATCCGCACCGGGTCAACAGGCGGCGGGCTCAGCACCAACGGTGGCCGCAACCCGGGCCGGATCGATGATGCCCGCCAGCTCCAGCTGCATCAGCGCCATATTGACCAGGCCGTGCACAGACGGCCGACCTGTCTCGAGCACGTAGTGCGCCACACTTCGATACAGCGGATTGCGCTGCAAATACAGCTCGCGCAGCTTTTGCAGAGGATCTCGCACCTGGAGCAGCGGGCGCTGCGTGTCGTGCCGCAAACGTCGGAACAGCTCTTCCGGCGTGGAGCGGAGGTAGAGCACGGTGCTGGCTTGATGCAAAAGCTGACGATTGGCCTCTCGCAGCACGATGCCACCGCCGGTGGCCAGCACGAACTCTCCCTCACGTGCCAGCAACTCGTTCAGCACCTGCGACTCGATGTCTCGAAAAGCCGCTTCACCCGAGCGATCAAAAAAAGCGCGAATCGGCTCCCCGATTCGCGCTTCGATTTCCGTGTCGCTGTCAACAAAGCGCACGCCCAGCTGCCGCGCCAGCTGACGGCCGACGGTGGATTTGCCACCGCCGGGCATGCCGACGAGGGAGATCACAAGGCGAGCTGCGCTCATGCCAACAAGTCGCGCATCAGTTCGGGCTGGAGCAGCTTGCAGCCTGACCGTAGGGGCTGATGACAAACGGAGGGGTTCCTTCCGCCTTGATCACCTCGACAGGCACACCGGTGTACTGCTCGGTACCTTTGAGCGTGAACAAGGTATCACCCTCGGACGCAATCCGACCGAAGAAAGCCGGCGGGCTGACCACACCTGACGCGCTGACGCGGATCGCAAACTCCGTCCAGCTGCCGTAGCTCTGCGGATACTCGATTCGCATCACAGCCAAGCCACTGGAGTCGGTCCGGGTGCTTCCGACCATGGTGATGGACACATCCGACTTCCGCGGATCCAACTGCCCATTGCCGTTCAGATCCTCACCGGTCTCAATGGTTCCATTTCGGAAACCCTTACCAGCCGAGCTGTCCTCAGAAAGACACTTTTGGGTCACGTACTGGATCCACCTCTTCAGTCCAGAGTCATAGAGGTAAAAGCCCTTCTGATAGCTCGGCAGATCGATCAACGGAGCCACTTGCACATCCGATTTGGGATTACCCGCGGAGTCGACCACCAGAACGGTGAACTCCAGGAAGTAAGTCAGCTTGTTCGTCCCCGTGCCGATCAAGGCATTGGTACCGATCGACACCGACACAGGTTGTTCCACGACCGTCAAAGACACCGCGCGCAGGCGGTCTGCAGGGCAGGCAGCAATGGTCTCCACCGTGTCGGTCTTGGAGAAGCAGGCATACACCTTGACCTGGTCCGTCGGGCTCGGCCGCTGTCCCGCCACAAAACTGGTCACCGCCACACCGGTTGCATCCGAGATGATGACCTTGTCATTGCCGGAGCTGATCACGCCGTCCGTGCCTGAGTTGTTTGCGCCAAACCCAATTCGCGCGCGAACATTTGGAACGGGCTCATTCTTGTCGCTGCGAAACAGCAGGCGCAACTCAGAACGGTTCTCGCTGCTACCCACCAAATTGACCGCTACGACAGCCGGGGCAGCCGTGAATGTGGCAGAACCAATCGTGGTAGCCGCAGGCACATCAGACACTGTTGCATCGATCTGCACAGTGCTTGTCACTGATGCGCCGCCAGCCGTTGCTGCAATTTGACTGGGCCCATTTCCCGAAGCGCGGTAGCAATACGTGTACTTGCCTTTGTTATCCGTCAGGGCTTCGCTCGGTGCGGCCTGCCCCGGGCAGGCGACGGCAGCACCCTGACTCCCCCCAACCGAAACCGCAACCTTGTCCATCGGGTTGACGTTCACATCGGTCAACGTGTACTCCACCGCACCGATATCTCCGTTTCGCAACGTTGCCGGAAGCAATTGGGCCTGCAACTTGGCGCCGGTCACCTTAAAAGTCTTCCGCAAAACAATCGAATCGCTTGTCGCGGTAACCGTGACCGTACGATTGGAACGATCAGAGCCCACAAACACCTTGGCCTTTGCCAGACCTTCAGAGTCCGTCACCAAATTTCCAGGGACCAACACAGCGCTGCTGTCAACGGCAAAGGTCACCTTGATGCCGGGAACTGCATTTCTGAGCGCGTCAACTGCCCGCAAGCTGACATCAACTGACTCGCTGCCAGAATTACCTACCGAGCTCGCGCTCAAGGTCATGGTCAGATCGCTGGCCTTGGGCACGATGGACACCGCCTCGACCACGTCAAAGCTGATGGTGCGCACCACCGTGCCGCTGGTGGCCTGAACCGTGATGGAACGATTGGTCTTGCCCTTGCTGGTCACCAGGCTGATGTCAGCAGCCAGCACGCCTGAGGTGGTATCCGTCGCCGTCTTACCGAAGGCATTGACGACGGAGCCGCCGGCGACCGGATCGATCAGCGCCAGAGAAACCGGCGAACCGCCGATGGCGCTGTTGAACGCATCCACCGAAGTCACGCTCAACTTGGCGACTTGAGTGCCGTCATTGGGCAGCGTGACCTTGTCCACAACCAGGCGCAAATCAGCCACCTTGCTGCCGTTCACGCTGTCCACCACTTCGAAGCTGGCCGTTTTCTTGACTGAACCCGAACTGACATTCAGCTTCACGGTGCGGCTGGTCTTGTCGGTGATCTGCACCACCGCCGTGATCTTGCCGGTGTCCTTGCTGGTCACCTTGGCCGAGGGCGTGACGATGGCACCACTTTCGACTTCCACGGTCACGGGTGTTTCCACCCCAGTCAAGGCGGCATTGCCGCTCGTCAAGGCCGTGACCGTGAAGGTGACGACTTCCGCGCCTGAATTGGGCACCGAGGGCTTGTCCGCCACCACGGCCAGATCAGCCAAGGTGCTGGGTGTATTCGGGTTGGTGCCCGTGCCCGGATCGAAAACCGACGTGCCGGCACCACCGCCGCCGCCGCCGCAGGCAGCCAAGGCCAAGCCCAGCACCATCGCACCCGCCGCTCGCCACGCTTGGCGCCAGGAAGGTCGCGCCCACACCATGGATGTACTCATCTCTGCAAACTCCTGCATGGCAGCGCCGCCGTGGCGGTCGCTACCTTCTCCCGATTGATTAAGTTCCCACCAACATGTCCATCACCGGACCGGCGCACGCTCGCTGACCACTTTGGGGGTCAGGAAGATCAAGAGTTCGGTCTTGCTCGTGGTGCGGCTCTTGTTCTTGAACAGATTGCCCAGGTAGGGAATGTCACCCAGCACCGGGACCTTGGATTCGTCTTCACGTTCATCCTGAGTGAAGATGCCGCCGATCACCACGGTGCCACCGTTCTCCACCAAGACCATGGTTTTCACATGCTTGTTGTTGATGGCGTAGCCCTGGGGCGTCAGCGTGCCACGGCTGTCCTTGTTGACATCCACGTCCAGGATCACATTGCCCTCGGGCGTGATTTGCGGCGTCACTTCCAGCTTCAGAACGGCCTTCTTGAACTGGATGGACGTGGCGCCGCTGGAGGTGGCAACCTGGTAAGGCAGTTCTTCACCTTGCTCGATCAAGGCCTTGACCTGGTCGGCCGTGATGACACGCGGGCTGGACACGATCTTGCCCTTGCCATCGGCTTCCAGGGCCGAAAGTTCCAGGTTCAGGAATCGGTTGGCCGTGGCATTGAACAAGGACAGCGCGAAGTTCGCCACATTGGATCCACCGAAGCTGTCCGAAGACACATTGGCCGGCAGATTGACAAACTGCGTATTGAAGACGGGCTTGCCATCCGGGCCGGTGCCACCAGCGCCAACGCTGCCGCCGGGCTGCAAGGTCTGGCCTGCGATGCCGTTGAGGTTGCCGCCCAGGGTCAGGTAGTTGTTGCCACCGACCGAGTAGCCCGGAATGCCACCGCGGGTGCCGCGCAAATCGGCACTGCCCAGCTTCACACCGAGCGCGCGGCCGAACTTGTCGTCCGCTTCCACAATGCGGGCTTCGATCAGGACCTGGCGCACCGGAACGTCGATCTTGGCGATCAACGCTTGAATTTCTTCCAGCTTGGAAGGAATGTCGGTGACGAAGAGCTGGTTGGTACGGCTTTCCGAGATCGCACTGCCTCGCGGGGTCAAGATGCGAGAAGCGTTCTGACCGCCGGAGCCACCGCTACCACCGGAGTTGTTCTGCCCCGTCAAGCCTTTGAAGACTTCTTCGGCCTTGGTGTAATTGAGCTGAAAAGACTGTGTGCGCAGGGGCTCCAGGTTGGCGATTTGCGCCTTGGACTCGAGATCCAGCTTCTCCTTGGCCGAGAGTTCATCCTTGGGTGCGATCCAGAGCACATTGCCGGACTTCTTCAGGCCCAGGCCCTTGGCCTGCATGATGATGTCCAGGGCTTGGTCCCAAGGCACATCCTTGAGGCGCAAGGTCACATTGCCGGTCACGGTATCGCTGGTCACCACATTGAAGTTGGTGAAATCGGCAATCACCTGCAGCAGCGCACGAACTTCGATGTTCTGGAAGTTCAGCGACAGTTTGTCGCCCGCATAGCCGGGGCCTGTGGTCAGCTTGTTGGGATCCTGCTTCTGGTGGCGCACTTCCAGCACAAACTGGTTGTCGCTCTGGTAGGCGCTGTGCTCCCAAGCACCCTTGGGCTCGATGACCATGCGCACACGGTCGCCGTTCTGTGTGGTCACCACCGACTGCACCGGGCTGCCAAAGTCAGCCACGTCGAGCTTGCGACGCAGGCCCTCGGGCACGGTCGAGCGCAGGAACTCCACCACCAGGTTCTGGCCCTGCTGCTGAATGTCAACGCCGACCTGGTTGCTCGGCAGGTTGACGATCACGCGGCCGGAGTTGTCCTGTCCGCGGCGGAAGTCAATATCACGAATGGACTGTGCCTCGGCGTTGAGACTCTGGGCAAAGTGCACCGGTTCATTGGGCGCCGGTGCCTGCGCGGAAGTGGACTCAAGAATCAAGAGCAGCGCGCTGTCTTGCAGCTCGGCCCGGTAACCCGAGGGCGTGCGCAGGTTCAGCACCACGCGCGAACGTTCACCCGCCTGGGCCACATTGGCCGAGCGCAGATTGCCCTGGTTGATCTCCACCATCGAGCGGCCGATGCCGTTCACCACGCCGGGCAAGTCGATAGCGATGCGCGGCGGCGTCTGCACGGTGAAGCCACGCGGGATCTCCGTCAGCGGCTGGCTCAACTCGATGCGCACCACTTCCACGCCCGCTTGCTGCGTGCTGTTGATGGAACGGATGGCGGTCTGCGCCCAGGCCGGCGCGGCCGCGGCCGCCGTGGCCAGAACTAGGGCCGAGGCCGTCGCCCACTTGCGCCATTGGCTCGTCATCCTCGATGTCTCCTGGAAATTTTTCATCGTCCCTTCTCCTGCAGCTGGAGGGTACTGGTGCGTTCAATCCACTCGCCCGCAGCGTCCTGGACGACTTCTCGCAATCCGATTTCGGTTTCGCTGATCTTCATCACCCGTCCAAAGTTCAAACCGAGGTAGTCCCCGCTCTTGACCTGATAGAGCAGGTTGTCCACCCGCAGCAAGGCATACCGCTGGTTCTGCCGGGTCAGACTGCCGACCATGGTCATGCTGTCCAGCGGGTAAGCCTCCAACGGCTCGCGACGCCGGCTCATTTCCTTGGCCAGCAAGGAATTGGGCAGGGACGCTTCCTGCTTGACGGCCACGCTCAACTTCTGAGGACTGAAAGGCTCGACACCCAAGCTCGCCTCATAGGGCTGAGGCTGAAATTTCTTGGGCGGCACCAGGGGCGCAATGGTCGCCCGCGCTTCCTTGCGCTGCTGCTCCATCCACTGCTGCAGCTCATCCATATCGGTTGAGCATGCCGCCAAGCTGGCGCAGACGGCCAGTGCCGCAGTACGCAGCAACCACGGGTTCAGATTCATCGCCGCGTTCATGGCTTCTTCGCTCCTGCAGCCGCCTTGGCCGCAGCCTTTTTCTGTTCGGCCACTTCGATGGCATCCAGATAGCGGTAGGTGCGGGCGGTGGCTTCCATGCTCAGGGTGCCGCTGCCCGCGTCTTTGCCAGTCGATGCCAGCACATTGAGGTTATGCAATGTCACGATGCGGGACAGGTTGGACACATCCGCCGCAAACGAGCCGATGTCGTGGTAGCGCCCTGACACCCGCAATGAAATCGGCAACTCGGCGTAATAGTCCTTGACGACCACCTGGCCGGGGCGGAACAGCTCGAACTGCAGGCTGCGACCCACGCCGGCTTGGGTGATGTCGGACAGCAGGGCGTCCATCTCAGCCTTGCCCGGCAGTTGCTTTTCCAGCTGGGTCACGTATTCCTCGACCTGGCTCTTTTGCTTGCGCAGTTCAGGCAGGTTGACCGCCTGCGCCAACTTGGCGGTGTAGTCCTGGCGCAGATTGGGTTCGCGTGCCACTTCGGCGTCGAGCAGGGCTTGCTCGTCCGCCAAGACAAAAAACCAACCAACCAAGACCACGAGAGCAATCATCGCCAGTGAGGCGGAGATCTTTGGGAGCGCTGGCCACTGGCCTGGCTCCTGAAAATTAAGGTCCCGGAACTGGTCCGCCACATTGGCGCCCCAGGCATTCAGGTCAAATTTGAGATTCAAAGAGGTGCTCGCCATGCTTGCCTACTTCAAGACTTGGGGGCCGATGCCGGCTTCGCCGCTGCGCCAGGCGCCGCTTCCCGCACCGGCTCCTTGATCGACACCCGCATGGAGAAGTCGAACAAACGCTTCTGGTCACGGCTGCTGGTGGTCAGATTGGCCACCTTGATTTCCACCAGATCGGGCCGCTCCAGCCAATCCGAGCTGCGCGAGGTGTTGCGGATGAACTCCGACACCCGCTCGTTGGTCTGTGCAATGCCGCTGATGGTCACCACCTTGTCGGCCTGGCGGATGGCGGTCAGGTAAACCCCTTCCGGCGTGTGACGTGCCAGCTCGTTGAGCAGTTGCACAGGCGTGTTGCGATCGCTTTGCAGGTCTTCCACCGCACGCTGGCGCGATTTCAAGGACTCAATCTCAGCCTTGAGGTTGGCAATGTCCTTGATCTGCTCATCCAGCTTGGCGATCTGGTCGCTCAAAAATTGGTTGCGCGTCCGCTGATCGTTGGTCATGTGCTGGATCAAGGCGTAGCCTGCCATGACGGCGCCCACCCCAATCAGGGCTGCCAAGCCCAGGCCGGCGAAGAACGCGTTCTTGCGGCGCTTGCGCTTCTCTTCCCGGTGGGGAAGCAGATTGATCAAAATCACTGGTAGAACCTCCGCATCGCCAGGCCGCAAGCGGTCAGGTAGGCCGGAGCTTCGCGGCGCAGCTTCTGCTCACGCACGGCCGAACCCAGCTCCATGTTCTCGAAGGGGTTCACCACCATGCAGGCAAAGCCCGTCAGCTCGGTCACGCGCTCCTTCAGTCCCGGCAAAGTGGCCGTCCCCCCGGCCAGCATCACGTAGTGCACCTTGTGGTGGGGTGTGCTGGTGAAGAAGTACTGCAGCGCGCGGCCGATCTCCTGGGACAGGCTGTCCACAAAGGGGTTCAGCACCGCCACTTCGAAATCTTCGGGCAGGTCATTGGAGAGCTTCTTCTGCTCCGCCTCTTCGAAAGAGAAGCCGTATTGGCGCGAAATCAACTGGGTCAGTTGCGAACCGCCAAACGCCTGGTCGCGGTCGTAAAGCATCTCGTCGTCGCGCAGCACCTTGAGGCTGGTGGTGTCGGCCCCGATCTCAAACAGCGCGACCAGCGCATCCTTGCCCGCATTGGGCAGGTTGGCAATCAGGCGGCCCATGGCCATGCGCGAGGCATGCGATTCAATGTCCAGCACCACTGGCCGCAAGCCGGCCGCTTCAGCCAGACCTTGACGGTCTTGAACGCGGTCCTTGCGCGAGGCGGCGATCAGCACTTCCACATCGCCGACCGAAGTCGGGCTGGGGCCGATCACGCAGAAATCCAGGCTCACCTCGTCCAGCGAGAAGGGGATGTACTGGTTGGCCTCGGCTTCGACCTGAATCTCCAGCTCTTCCTCGCGCAGCCCGGCGGGCAGCATGATCTTTTTGGTGATGACGGCCGATTGCGGCATGGCCAGCACGGCGTCGCGGGTGCGGCTGCCGCTGCGCGCCACCACACGGCGCACGGCGTCGGCCACTTCGTCGAATTTCTCGATTTGGCCGTCGGTGATCCAGCCCTTTTCGAAAGACTCGGTGGCAAAACGCTCCAACACGAATTCACCACTGGCGGTCTGACCCAGCTCGACCAGCTTGACGCTCGAAGAACTGATATCAAGCCCAATCATCGGCGGGTGCTTGCGCCCCAACAAAACGTCAAGTATGCCCATGACGCGAATCCCCCAACGTTTTTGCGCCGGACTGTTAATAAGTTACTTGAATGCTAGCAGCAAAGGCCTTGACCGCCCAAGGAAAAGCGGTCACAGCTGGTAACAGCTCGTTGCGTAACATACACGAGCAAGAAGGCCGCGGATGCCCCGAAAAACACCGAGAAGACGTCGCATTCAAATCATCGCTGAGGCCTTTGATTCAAAGCCAGACCTAATTTTCCCGAAATACGGAACGGGGCAAAGCCGAAACAAGGCGAGTTAAACCATCCGGCATCGGCGAAGCCCGGTGCGCCTCTCTTCTGGCGCGCGTTAGCGCCCGTCTTGGAGCAGGCTTCACGGCCAAAAAGCCATTCCTATAATGCGCCGACCCATCCGGAGGCCCATGAGCGACGCCAAAAAGAACACCTCTCAGTCCGCAGCGTCTGAGTCCCGAAACGCCCCTCCCTCCGGCGCCATGCAAGGCCTCGTTCGGATGCTGGCTTGGCTGTTGGGCCTGGCCGCAGCGGGTGGCGTTGCCATACTCATGCTGGTGGCCTTGGCGCTGGCCATGGCCTACCCAAACTTGCCGGACATCAGCGGCTTGACCGACTACCGCCCCAAGCTACCTTTGCGCGTCTTGTCGGCCGAAGGCCAGCTTTTGGCTGAATTTGGCGATGAAAGACGAAATTTTCTGCCGATTAGGGAAATTCCGAAGGTCATGCAGGACGCGGTGCTGGCGATCGAAGACGCCCGCTTCTACCAGCATGGCGGCGTGGACTATCTGGGCGTGATCCGCGCCGGCCTGGCGAATGTGAGCGAGTCCCGCAGCCAGGGCGCCTCCACCATCACCATGCAAGTGGCGCGCAACTTCTACCTCTCGACCGAGAAGACTCTGACCCGCAAGATCTACGAGATCCTGCTCGCCCTGAAGATCGAGAACGCGCTGAGCAAGGAGCAGATTCTCGAGATCTATATGAACCAGATTTTCCTGGGCCACCGGGCCTATGGATTTGCCGCTGCCTGCGAGGTGTATTTCGGCAAGCCTATCCAGGAAATCACCATCGCCGAGGCGGCCATGTTGGCCGGTCTGCCGAAGGCGCCTTCCGCTTACAACCCGATCAACAACCCGCGCCGGGCCACCATCCGCCAGCAGTACATCATCGAGCGCATGTTGGAAAACGGCTACATCACCGAGGAACAGCGCGACGCGGCCAAGGCCCAAAAGCTGCGTCTGCGCCCGGTGAATGAAACGCCAAGCCACGCCGAGTTCGTGACCGAGGCGGCCCGCCAGCTGATCTACAACCAGTACGGCGATGAGGCCTACACCCGCGGCCTGAATGTCTACCTGACCCTCAAGGCCGAAGAACAGAACGTGGCTTACCGCGCCCTGCGCCGCGGCATCCTCAACTTCGAGCGTCGCCAGGTCTACCGCGGCCCCGAGGCCTATGCCGACCTGCCGGGCAACCCTGCCGACCTGGACAGCCGCATCGCCGAGGCGCTGAACGACCACCCCGCCAACGACGAACTGCTGGCCGCCGTGGTGCTGGAAGCCAGCCCCAAGAAAGTGGTGGCCGCCCTGCAGAGCGGTGAGACGGTGACCATCACCGGCGAAGGCCTGAAGCCAGCCACCTCGGGCCTGGCCGAAAACGGCAACCCCAAGACCCGCGTGCGCCGCGGCGCCATCATCCGCGTGGTGAAGGCGCCGCTGGCCGCCAAGCCCAGCCAGGAAGAATGGACCATCACCCAACTGCCCGTGGTGGAAGGCGCGTTCGTCTCGCTCGACCCGCGCAATGGCCGCGTGCGCGCCATGGTGGGCGGCTTTGACTACGCCAAGAGCAAGTTCAATCATGTGACCCAGGCCTGGCGTCAGCCCGGATCCAGCTTCAAGCCCTTCATCTATTCGGCGGCGCTGGAAAAAGGCTTCACACCCAGCACCATCGTCAACGACGCGCCACTGTTCTTCGACGCCTCCACCACCGGCAGCCAGCCCTGGGAGCCCAAGAACTACGACGGCACCTTCGACGGCCCCCTGCCCCTGCGCAAGGCGCTGGCCAAGTCCAAGAACATGGTGTCCATCCGCGTGCTCAACTCCATCGGCGTCCATTACGCACAGGAGTGGATCACCCGCTTTGGCTTCGAGGCCGAGAAGCACCCGGCCTACCTGACCATGGCGCTCGGCGCCGGCTCGGTGACGCCGATGCAGATGGCCCAGGGCTATGCCGTCTTCGCCAACGGCGGTCACCGCATCACGCCCCAGCTGATCGCCAAGCTGACCGACAACAAGGGCCGCCTGCTGTACGAAGCGCCGCAGCTGGAAGTGGGCGAAGACAGCCGTGTGATCGAAGCGCGCAATGCCTTCCTGATGACCAGCCTCTTGCAAGAGGTGACGCGCAGCGGCACGGCCGCACGGGCTCAAGCCCAGCTCAAGCGACCCGACATATACGGCAAGACCGGCACCACCAACGACTCGATGGACGCCTGGTTTGCGGGCTACCAGCAGGAGGTGGTGGCCGTGGTCTGGATGGGTTACGACCAGCCCAAGAAGCTGGGCGACCGTGAAACCGGCGGCGGGCTGTCGCTGCCGATCTGGATCGAGTACATGAGCCAGGCCCTCAAGGGCGTGCCGGTCAGTGAAATGCCGGTGCCGGAGGGCGTGGTCAATCGCAACGGCGAGTGGTACTACGACGAATACACCGGCACCGCCGGCGTGCGCGAGCTGAGTCAGTCCGAAGGCAAGCTGCCGGGCGCTGCCAGCGAGGACGAGAAGAAGAGCATCCTCGACCTGTTCAAGCGCTGAGGCGCTTGAACGGCCTGGTCACACCAGCGCGGGCCGACGGATCAAGCTGGCGTGAACTGCAAGGCCTTGCCGCCCTGAGCACTGGCCTGCTCGGACAGCAGCTGGTGCAACTCGACACCGCTGCGCGTGTCCAGCCAGTGGCCATTCACAAACCGAAAGTGGTAGCCGCCGGCGCGCGCCGCCAGCCAGATCTCTTGCAGCGGCGCCTGCGTGTTCAGGATGATCTTGCTGCCACCGGGAAAGCTCAGCTCCAGCAACCCGCCACTGCGGCGGCTGTCGATGTCGATCACATCGCCGTCGAGCCAGGCGTCCACCGTCGCCTCGATCCGGTCCAACACGGCGCGGGTGCGCGCCTGGTAGTCGACATCGCTGAGCGGCGTGGCGGCAGGAACGGCAGACGGGCTGGAGGATTCGGCAGGCTGGGACATGGTGATGCGGAAGGGAAAAGCGCTCCAGGCAGGCAGCGATAAACTGCGGCCATGAAAGCAAACAACGAACAGCTTCGCAGTGTAGGCCCGCGGGCCGCGGGCCCGCAGATGCCAGGGTCTTTGCGCCGCACGGGTGCAAGCTTCACGCTCTGCCTGAGCCTGAGTTTGCTCGGCGCCTGCGGCCAGAAGGGGCCGCTCTACTTGCCCCAGCCACAAGCCCAAGCTCAGTCCCAGGCGCCCGCTCCTTCCAGCCAAGGCCAAGCGGCCAAGGCGCCCAGCCCGACTGCCAGCGCCGCCCGGCCCTGAAGCCGAACCCCGCGAGCCCTGCCGAGGCTCGCCAGCCGAGGCCTCAGATCCGGCCTTCCTCCACCGCGTGGCAGGCCACGCGAACCCCCTTGAACTCCAGCATGGCCGGGCGCTCGCTCTTGCAACGCGCACTGGCATGCGAGCAGCGCGGATGGAAGCTGCAGCCGCTGGGCGGGTTGAGCGGATTCGGCACCTCGCCCTGCACCGGGGTGCGTGAACGGCCCGTCATGTGGATGTCGGGAATCGCATCCAGCAACATGCGCGTGTAGGGATGGCGCGGCCGGGCGAAGAGCTCGGCCTTGTCGGCCAGCTCGACCAGGCGCCCCAGATACATCACCCCCACCTGGTCCGAGACATGGCGTACCACCGCCAGGTTGTGGGAGATGAAAAGGTAGGTCAGGCCGCGCTCGCGCTGCAGCTCCTTCATGATGTTGAGCACCTGGGCCTGGACCGAGACGTCCAGGGCCGAGGTCGGCTCGTCGCAGACCAGAAACTCCGGCTGCGTGGCCAAGGCGCGCGCGATCGAGATGCGCTGCCGCTGGCCGCCCGAGAACTGGTGCGGGAACTTTTCGCGGTCCGCCGCCGTCAGGCCCACCGATTGCAGCAACTCGGCCACGCGCGCGCGCTGGGCATCGACGCCATCAATCAACCCGTGCTCGCGCAGCGGCTCAGCAATGATGTCCTGCACCTTCCAGCGCGGGTTCAGCGAGGCATACGGGTCCTGGAAAATCATCTGCATGCGCCGGCGCAGCGCCAGGGCGCCGCTGGACGCCAGGGTCTTGGCCGTGTCGGCACCGTCGAATTCCACGCTGCCGCGGGTGGGCTCGTACAAGCCCACCAGCAGGCGTGCCACCGTGCTTTTTCCGCAGCCCGACTCGCCCACCAGAGCCAGGGTCTTGCCGCGCTCGATCGAGAAGCTGACGCCGTCCACCGCATGGACGAACTGGCGCGGCTTGCGCTCCACCACCCGGTTCAGCCAGGGCGGGGACACGTCGAAGATTTTTGCGAGGTCTTTCACCTCCACCAAGGGGCGGCTCATCGTGTGACCTCCGCTTGAGTTGCGGCATGCAGCCAGCAGGCCGCACGACCGGCGCCCACCGGCACCAACTCCGGTCGCTCGCTGCGGCAACGGTCAAACACCTGCGTGCAGCGCGGGTTGAAGGCGCAGCCCTTGGGAATGGCGTTCAGGCGCGGCATGGCGCCGTCGATCTGCAGCAGGCGCTCACGGTCTTCGTCCATGGCCGGAATGGATCCCATCAGACCGGCGGTATAGGGATGGGCGGGCTTGTGGATCACATCGTGCACCGGCCCGATCTCGGCCACGCGGCCGGCATACAGCACGGCCACGCGGTCGCAGGTTTCGGCGATCACGCCCATGTCGTGGGTGACCAGCATCACCGCCGCGCCCTGCTCCTTGCAGACGCGCTTGAGCAGGGAAATGATCTGAGCCTGGATGGAGACATCGAGCGCCGTGGTCGGTTCATCCGCCACGATCAGCTTCGGGCTGGCCGCCAGGGCCAGGGCGATCACCACACGCTGGCGCATGCCGCCCGAGAACTGGTGAGGGTACTGATCGATGCGCTCGGCCGCCGCGGGGATGCCGGTCTGCTCGAGCAGATCGATGGCCCGCGCACGCGCCTGCGCCTGGCTCAGATCCAGGTGGGTGGTGATGGTTTCGATCAGCTGCTGGCCCACGGTGTAGAGCGGGTTCAGCGAGGTCAGCGGGTCCTGAAAGATCGCACCGATCTGGCGGCCGCGGATCTTGCGCATCTGCTCGTAGGGCAGGTTGTCGATGCGCTGGCCTTCGAGCAGGATCTCGCCCGAGGCAATGCGCCCCGGTGGGTCCAGCAGGCCGATGATGGCCGCGCCGGTCAGGGATTTGCCGGCACCGGACTCGCCCACCACGCCCAGGATCTCTCCCGGCGCGATGTCGAAATTGATGTCGTCCAGCGCCAGCAAGGTGCCGCGCCGGGTGGGGAATTCGACCCGCAGATGGCGGACCTCAAGCAAGGGTGTGCTCATGGGCAGGAGAGGTTTGCAATTCAACGCAGGCGGGGATTGAGCGCATCGCGCAACCAGTCCCCCAGCAGGTTCACCGACAGGGCGATCAGCACCAGCATGGCGCCGGGCCAGATGGTGATCCACCATTCGCCGGAGAACAAAAAGTCGTTGCCCACACGGATCAAGGTGCCCAGCGAGGGGCTGGTCGGCGGCACGCCGACGCCCAGGAAGGACAGGGTCGCTTCGGTGATGATGGCCGAAGCCACCTGGATGGTGGCCAGCACCAACACCGGGCCCAGCACATTGGGCAGCACATGGCGGCGCATGATGCGCAGCGGCGTGACGCCGATGACGCGGGCCGCCTGCACATACTCCTTGTTGCGCTCGACCATGGTGGTGCCGCGCACGGTGCGTGCGTACTGCACCCAGCCGGTCAGCGAGATCGCCAGGATCAGCACCAAAAAGGCCAGGGTGTCGTGGGCATTCGGGAACATGGCCCGGCCGACTCCGTCAATCAGCAGCGCGATCAGGATGGAGGGGAAGGACAGCATGACGTCGCACACACGCATGATCAGCGCATCGACCTTGCCGCCGACAAAGCCCGCCAGCAGGCCCAGGCCCACGCCCATCACCATGCTCAGCAGCACCGAGGCCAGGCCGACGAAGAGAGAGATCCGGGCGCCGTACATCAGGGCCGAGAGGATGTCGCGGCCCTGGTCGTCGGTACCGAGCAGGTACTTGCTGCTGCCGCCTTCCATCCAGGCCGGTGGCAGGCGTGAATCCATCAGCTCCAGCGTGGCCAGATCGAAGGGGTTGTGCGGCGCGACGAACTCGGCAAAGACGGCGCAGAACACGCAGATCAAGGCGATCACGGCCGCAGCCATCGCCACCGGCGAGCTGCGGAAGGAGTACCAGACATCGCCATCAAAAAAGCGCTGCAGCGCATTCGGCGCGGCAGGCACGGGCGGGATGGAAGCTTGGCTCATCGGGTCGAGTCTTCTCTGAAATCAAAGGTCAAGCAGGGCGGCAGGGCCGGTTCAATGTGCTTTGCCCTGGGTGCGCAGGCGCGGGTCGACGGCGAAGTACAGCAGATCCACCAGCAGATTGATGCTGACGAAGATGAAGGAGATCAGGCACAGATAGGCAGCCATGACCGGGATGTCGGCGAACTGCACGGCCTGGATGAAGAGCAAGCCCATGCCCGGCCACTGGAACACCGTCTCGGTGATGATGGCGAAAGCAATCAGCTGGCCCAGCTGCAGGCCGGTGATGGTGATCACCGGCACCAAGGTGTTCTTGAGCGCATGGCCGAAATACACGGCCTGGTTGCTCAGGCCGCGGGCGCGGGCGAACTTGATGTAGTCGGTGCGCAGCACCTCGAGCATCTCGGCCCGCACCAGGCGCATGATCAGGGTCAGCTGGAACACCGACAAGGTGATGGCTGGCAGCAGCACATGTCGCAGGCCGTCGGCCGTCAACAAGCCCGTGGTCCAGCTGCCGATCGCAAGCACATCGCCGCGCCCAAAGCTGGGCAGCCATTTGAGCCAGACCGCGAACACCAGGATCAGCAGGATGCCGATGAGAAAAGTCGGCAGGGACACCCCCAGCAAGGACAGCATCATCAGCAGCTGAGAGCTGGCCTTGCCGCGCCGCAAGGCGGCATAGACCCCGAGCGGGATGCCCACCGACAGCGCAATCAAGCCGGCCACCAGGGCCAGCTCCAGCGTGGCCGGCAGGCGCTCGGCAATCAGGTCCGAGACCTTGCGGCCCTGGCGCAGGCTCAAGCCAAACTCGCCCTGCACCGCATTGCCCACAAAGCGGGCGAACTGCACGGGAAACGGCGCATCCAGGCCCAGGTCGCGGCGCAAGGCCTCGCGTTGCTCTTGCGTGGCATCCTGGCCCAGCAGGTTGGTGACGGGATCGCCCACATACTGGAACAGCATGAAGGACACGCAGGCCACCGTGAGCATCACGATGAGAGACTGGACCAGGCGGCGGAGGATGAAAACTAGCATGTCGGTAGGTTCGGTTGGCGGCCTTGGCAAAGGCGGACCCCGACACGGTCTGTCAAGAGCTTGGCGCTCCCCCATGCATGAATCGGCCTCTTCCGGGCACACCCTGCCCCGGTTCGGTCTGTGATTGGAATGAATACCGATGAAGCCACCACCCGCCACCGGGGCAGTTGCGGCCTCAAGGTCGCGCCATCATGGCGAAGAGCGCATCAGACCACAAAGGGGAAAGTCCCGATGCGCCGTGCATGCGGCGTCCCGCCGCATTGCGCTTTGTAGAGGCGCTCAGAACTGCAAGCTGCCCGCCAATGGCTGTTGCTCAGCCCCCAGAAGCAAGATATCGCCGTAGCAGGCCTCGGAACGGCTGCGCGTGTTGTCGGCGTCGGTCATCATGGCCATGGACACCAAACGGCCGGGGGCCTCGCCAAAGGCGCGCTGAAAATCAGCGCGCAGATCCCGGCGCAAGTGCTGCCAGGCGGGCGTGCGCTTGAAGCCACCCGAGCCCACCACGATCTTGCGAATGCGGTCGCTGCGCGCACTGACAACCACGGTCTCCGGTGCGGCGCTGGCATCCCAGACATACATCAAGGTGGCGTAGGGCGGAGCCTCGCCGGTCAGGGTGCGAACCAACTCGAATTGCATGCGGTTCGCCAGCGAGAGCCGAGACTCGTCCCCCGCAAACCCGAGCAAGAGGCGCGCCGGTGCGTCATCGGTTTCGGGAGCCTGGACCGTGGCCTTGGGCGAATGTTCACCAATCCAGACATCGAACTTCAACTGCTCCACATGTTCTGGCGCCAGGTCGAGACTTCGACGCCAGAGGCTGACCGACTGGCGAGCCTGGGCCAGCACGCAATCACGACCATCACGTTGAACAAAGGAGTAGGCCGTGGACCGCTTGCCCGGCAGGGGGCGCGGCGACCAGTCGGCAAGCAGCTCGGGCATGGCGGGGGCTGCGGCCTCCACCGCTTCTGACCGCTCCGACTCCATCGACGGACTGTGGGCACAGCCAGCCATCACCAAAGCCAATGCAGCACCGCATGCCCGCAACTGCCAGGTCGATCGCTCACCCATGATTTCCGTCGCCATCACCGCACCTCTTTCTCAACGATCCTGCCACCCGCGGCCGCTGAAAAAGAAAAAAGGCCGCACGAGGCGGCCTGGATTCAAACACAGATCGGGCTCAGAAACGGTGACGGATGCCACTGCTGAGGCCCACGCGTGTCTTGGCCGTGTTGTCAAAGGCCACAGCGCCGCCCAGCTTTGAGTAATCCGCCTCGAAGTACACATCGGTACGCTTGGAGAAGGCGTAATCCGCCACGGCTGCCACAAAGCCAGCCTTGCTCTCGCCACTCAGGCGATGGTGGCTTTGCTTGGCGTACCAGGCTTGCAAGCCCAGATTCAGCTCCTTGCTCATCTGGTAGGTAAAGCCGGCGGCCATCATGTCGCGCTTCTTCACATCCAGGCCTGCCGCATTCAGGCGGCTGCTCGGGCTGACGGTGTAGTTGGCGGTGTAGGCCGCCTGCAAAGCGTCGGTCCCGAAGTCGAACTTGTTCTGTCCGAAGGACAGATTGAAGTACAAGGGCCCGGCGGTGTAGGCGCCGCCCACCGTCAAGCCACGCACCTTGCGCCCAGCCGTGTCCTTGACCTCCAGCACACCGGCGCCCAAAGCCAACTCATCCTTGGCATAGCGCAACATGCCGCCCAGGGTCTTGTCCGGCGAGGCACCTTCCCCGGCGCCGATCTGAAGTTCGCCTCGGAACGGGCCCGCCTCCGCCAGGTACTTGACCATATTGCTCTGGCGTCCAGCCATGGCCATCACGGTCTCAGGGCGGAAGATTTCAATATAGGGCGAGTACTTGAATGAGGAATACGTGCTGGTGTAGACATCGAACAGCACGTTGTACTGACGCCCCACGGTCAAGCGACCATAGTCCTTGGACTCCAAGCCCACCCAGGACTGACGCCAGAATTCAGCAGCCGTCTGCGTGCCGGTGTCGGAATTGAGACGATGCTCCAAATTGGCAATGGCCTTCAGGCCGCCACCCATGTCTTCGGTGACGTTGATGCCAAGTCGGCTGTTGGACATACCGCCGGGAATTACTTGCGACAGGGAATCCCCCTTGCTGGCAGCCGTGGTCCCTGAGTTGGTCGTGTAACGAACACCCACATCGAGGATGCCATACAGGCTCACGCTGGATTGAGCCCAGCCAGAGGACGAGAAAGCGGCCAGCAGGCCCAGGACCACCGCAGTCTTCTTCTTCATCATCGTTGTCTCCTTGTAGTGAACGTCATGTGACGACAAAACCATTCTGTGCGAATGACACCCACCAAGCGAGCCTGCTGTTGCGACCCTCCTACAAGCGCAAACCCTCCCATCCTGCGTCAGGCATGCGCAAGCTTGCAGCGTCCGAAAACAAAAAAGCCGCCCGAAGGCGGCTTTCAGATCAAGCTTGCTTTCGCACGCTGGGATCAGAAGCTGTGACGCACGCCGACGTCGAAGCCACCCGAGCCACCGCCAGCAGCCACGGTCGGGGTGTTCAGCACGCCAATCTTGCCAGCACCCTTGTTCTCAATCTTGGACACCGTGGTGTACAGCGCAGTGCGCTTGGACAGGTTGTGGATGTAGCCCGCCGACAGATGGGTTGCATCGTATGCAGCCTTCAGTGTTTCAGCAGCGCCGTTGGCATCAGCCTTGGTCCACGAAGCCCAGACATTGCCGGCACCCAGAGGAGCGGTCACAGCAGCAGTGATGATGGTCTGCTTGGCGGCGCCGAACTTGTTGGTCGAGAAGGTCAGCGAAGGCTTGGCGACGCCCAGGTCGTACGAACCACCAAACGAGCTCAGCTTGTACTTGGTGCCCACGCCAGCTTGCAGGAATGCAGCGCTGACATGCAGAGGGCCAGCGGCATAACCAGCACGGCCGCTGAATGCCTTACCAGCGTTGTTGCCTTCACCAGCAGCCACATCAGCAGCGCCGTAGAAGCCACCCAGATTGCCAGGCAGCGAGTACGACACCATATTGTCGAAACGAGCCACGCTCACGCCGCTGCCCAGGGTGCTGTACAGCTGGTTGGCCTTGCCCAGGCCGGTGGTCGAGGTCGGGTCGAAGGCTTCGATGTGCAGTTGAGCGACCGACTTGTTGCGACCCAGACGCACTTCACCGAACTCGCCGGCCAGGCTCACGGTGGCACGGCGGCCCCAGAAGCGATCCTTGTCAGCGGTGCCAGCGTCAGCGTTCACGGCGCCTTCCAGCCAGAAACCAGCCTTCAGGCCGCCGCCCAGGGCCTCTTCACCGCGCACGCCCAGGCGGCTGCTGGTGTTGCCATCGGTGGCCAGGCTCTTCAGGGTTTGGCCGTTGGCCTTGGTGTAGCGAGCGGCCACGTCGATCACGCCGAACAGGGTCACCGACGATTGGGCCGATGCCACGCTCGCGAACGAACCCAGGACTGCCAGTGCAACGATAGATTTCTTCATTCGATACTCCACAAAAAATAAGTCAGGCCTTGCTTGAGAGCTCGGCCTCGCTAAAAAGACGCCTCCAGGTTGGACCTGCCAACCTCCTCGCGTGGGATCTGGAGCTTCCGACTCCATATTCAAGTCGTGCGCTCCGAAAAAGCCCGCTGCGCCAACCCCCTGCAGCGGAAGTTGCCGTATTACACAAGACCTTGAGATCCCCGGAACACCTCGGACTGTCATATTCAGGGTTTGCGTTGTTGACACACAACGAGAAAGGCTGTTCACAAACTATTCATAAATGCTTTCTGACAAGCCCCGAAGGATCAGTCTGCGCCACTCCTCATTAAACTGCGGGTCCGCTCCCCAGAGGTTCCATGTCCGCTTCGTCACGCTCTTCATCCGCCGCCGACCGCCTCTCGCCGCTGGACCGCTTGCTGGTCAGCGTCGACCATGGCATGCGCACAGTGTTTGCCCAGGCGCGCGCCGGTCGCCCATCGCCCGCCCGTGACTGCGAACCAAGGGCACTGAGCCCCGAAGATACCCGGCTCGCGGGCGCCCTGATGCGGGTCAACCATGTCGGCGAGGTCTGCGCCCAGGCGCTGTACCAATCGCAAGCCCTGTTCAGCCGCGACCCGGCGCTGCGCGAGCACTTCAAGGCCGCCGCTCAGGAGGAAGTCGATCACCTGGCCTGGACCCAGCAGCGCCTGGACGAGTTGGGCAGCCACCGCAGCCACCTCAACCCGCTCTGGTACGGCGGTGCTTTTGCCATCGGCAGTCTTGCCGGCCTGATCGGCGATCGCGTCAGCCTGGGATTCGTGGTCGAGACCGAACGCCAGGTCGAGCAGCACCTGGCCTCACATCTGGAAGATCTGCCGGAGGCGGATCACGCTTCTCGCGCCATCGTCGCGCAAATGAAGCTGGAAGAGGCCCGCCATGCCGATGAAGCCCAGGCCGCAGGCGCGCTGCCCTTGCCGGCGCCGGTTCAGCAGCTGATGCGCCTGGCCGCGCGCGTCATGACCCGCACGGCCCACCACATCTGATCCATTCGGATCCGTGAGGCTCTGAAATCGGCCCCGCCCAGGTTCGGGAGCCAAGGCGACGCCAGGATGTCGTTCCAGAGCTCCCGTGCCGGCTCAGACCTCGACGAGCTCGACCGAGGTGGTCATGGCCGCCGTCTTGCCCAGCATGATGCTGGCCGAGCAGTACTTTTCGTGCGACAGGGCGACAGCCCGCTCTACCGCCTCCTGCTTCAAACCCCGGCCGCTGACCACGAAGTGCATGTGGATGGCGGTGAAGACCTTGGGGTCCTCTTCAGCCCGCTCGGCCTTGAGCTGCACCTGGCAGCCCCGCACATCGTGGCGGCCGCGCTTGAGGATCAGCACCACATCGTAGGCCGTGCAACCGCCGGTGCCGGCCAGCACGGTTTCCATCGGGCGCGGCGCCAGGTTGTGACCACCGCCTTGCGGCGCGCCGTCCATGGTCAGCATGTGACCGCTGCCGGTCTGTGCCACAAAGGCCATGCCATCGGCGCCCATCCAGTTGATCGTGCATTCCATCTTGTGTGTGCTCCAAACGAAAGTGGCGAGCCCAGCCGACTTTGCACTAGAGCTCTTGGACTAATTAAAGGCGCCAGAAATATTGCACCGCAGCAATTGCTGCAGCTAAAATTCTAGCCACGCGATCCCCTTGCGCGCAGCCGCCCGGCGTCAAAACCCTGGCCTGCTGCAGATTCAAGCCTCGGGCTCTCGCACCGTTTGTCTCCTCCACCGCCTCCATGGTGGATTCAACCCGAGCTTGCAAAAGCTCGGGTTTTTTTTGGCCTCTTGCGAGCCAAACAGCGCCGAAATGATGCTGAAACCCGCCTGAACCGGGCTGGGGCTGACCCTCGCTTATCATGTTGCGCCGCAACAGATTTGTATCGGAGACCTCATGGCCGGCCCCGCCCGCACGCTCAAAAGTGGCACCCGCCACGCCCGCAAACCCGCCGCCAAGACCATGGCCGCGGCCGGCATGCCCGACCTGATTCCCTCCGACAACAGCTATTTGCAGCGCATTCTCAATGCGCGGGTCTACGAGATTGCCAAGGAAACCTCGCTCACCCCGGCCAAGAACCTGAGCAAGCGCCTGGGCAACAAGGTCTACCTCAAGCGCGAGGACGAGCAGCCGGTGTTCAGCTTCAAGCTGCGCGGCGCCTACAACAAGATGGCGCACCTGAGCGCCGAGCAACTGGCGCAAGGCGTGATCTGCGCCTCGGCCGGCAACCATGCCCAGGGCGTGGCGCTGTCGGCCAAGAAGCTGGGCTGCCGCGCCGTGATCGTGATGCCGGTCACCACGCCCAAGGTCAAGATCGACGCGGTGCAAGGCCATGGCGGCGAGGTGGTGCTGTTCGGCGACAGCTTCAGCGACGCCTACGGCCACGCCCTGGAGCTGGAGCAGGCCCAGGGCCTGACCTTTGTTCACCCCTTCGACGACCCCGATGTGATCGCCGGCCAGGGCACCATCGCCATGGAGTTGCTGCGCCAGCACCCCGGCCCGATCGACGCCATCTTTGTCGCCATCGGCGGCGGAGGCCTGATCTCCGGCGTGGCGGCCTACATCAAGGCGGTGCGCCCGGAGATCAAGGTCATCGGCGTGCAAACCAAAGATTCCGACGCCATGGTGCGCTCGGTGCGCGCCGGCAAGCGGGTGCAGCTCAGCGATGTCGGCCTGTTCTCGGATGGCACGGCCGTGAAGCTGGTCGGCGAAGAGACCTTTCGCATCACCCGCGCCCTGGTTGACGACTTCGTGCTGGTGGACACCGATGCGGTCTGCGCCGCCATCAAGGATGTGTTCGAAGACACCCGCAGCATCCTGGAGCCCGCCGGTGCCCTGGGCGTGGCCGCCGTCAAGCAGTACACGGCCAGCCATGGCTGCAAGGGCCAGACCTTCATCGCCATCACCTGCGGCGCCAATATGAACTTCGACCGCCTGCGCTTTGTCGCCGAGCGGGCCGAGGTGGGCGAGCACCGCGAGGCCCTGTTTGCCGTCACCATCCCTGAGGAACGCGGCAGCTTCAAGCGCTTTTGCGAGCTGCTGGGGCCGCGCAGCGTGACCGAGTTCAATTACCGCATCTCGGATTCGGCCCAGGCTCACATCCTGGTCGGCGTGGCCACGCAAAAGCGCGAGGAAGCGGCCAAGCTGGCACGCGCCTTCGCCAAGGGAGGCTTCGACGCCCTGGACCTGACCGACAACGAGCTGGCCAAGCAGCATGTGCGCCATATGGTCGGCGGCCGCTCCGAGCTGGCCCGCAACGAGCGGCTCTACCGCTTCATCTTCCCCGAGCGACCGGGCGCCCTGATGCGCTTTCTGTCCACCATGCACCCGGACTGGAACATCAGCCTCTTCCACTACCGCAACCAGGGCGCCGACTACGGCCGCATCCTGGTCGGCATCCAGGTGCCGCGCGGCGACAATGCGGCGCTGCGCGACTTCCTGGCCTCGCTGAACTACCCTTTCGAAGACGAGAGCAACAACCCGGTCTACCAGCTCTTCCTGCGCTGACGCGGGGCCGCCCCACCCCGGCCCTGGCGCCCCAAAAAGGCGCAGGGCAAGTGCGGATGCCCCGGCCGGCCCGCAGGCCCGACAATCCAGCGCCCGCACCCGCCCAGGGTGAGCTGAACACTGCCCATGTCCCTGAACCAGTCCCTGATCTCGCCCACCGCCAATCCCGAGCTGGAAAAGGCCTTGCGCGACCGCGTCGACCGGCATGCCGCCATTGCCGGCGGCCTGGGCGAGCTGGAACCTTTGGCGGTGCGCTTGGGCCTGGTGCAGAACTCCCTGACCCCGCGTTTCCGTGACCCGGTGCTGGCCTTGTTCGCCGCCGACCATGGCCTGGTGGTGGACCGCATCGGCCAGCAATGGGGCCGCAGCACCCGGGAGCAAGCACAGCTGGCCCTGCAGAACCGCCTGCCGGTTTCGGTGTTCGCCCGCCTGCAGGGCCTGCAACTGGCCGTGGTCGACTGCGGCATTGCCGAATCGCTGCCGCCGCACGCCCGGCTGATGGCACGCAAGATCGCCCACGGCACCCGCAACACCCGCACCGGCCCGGCCATGACGCTGGAGCAAGCCCATGCTGGCGTGCGCGTGGGCATGGAGATCTCAGACAACCTGCCCGGCAATGTGCTGGCCTGCGCCAGCATGGGCCAGGGCTCGGCGGAAAGCGCCGCCCTGGTGCTGTCGCGGCTGATGGACCTGCCCGTGCGCGAGTTCGTGGTCTCCGGCCCCGACATGCGCCAGGACGAGCTCAACCACATCCTCGGCGTGCTGCATGCCGCGCAGGCGCGGCACCGCGAGGTCAGCGATCCGATGGAGGTGCTGGCGGCCTTCGGCGGCTTCGAGCTGGCGGTGATGATGGGCGCCATGCTGGTGGCCGCGTCCAAGCGCCACCTGATCATCGTCGACGGCATCACCGCCTGCGCCGCGCTCAAACTGGCCGCGCGCATCGCCGCACCGGTGACCGATTACGCCGTGTTCTGCCGCAGCCATGTGCACCGCGGCCTGGACGAAGCCTTGGCCACCTTCCATGCCTCGGCCCTGCTCGAGCTGGGCATGGACAGCGCCGATGGCACCGGCGCCACCCTGGCTTGGCCCATGATCCGCGCCGCGGCGGCCTTGCTGACCGATCTGCACGATCTGGCCGAAGCGCGCCCGCCAAACACCGGCAGCGGCGTCGATTCCTTGAGCGGCGGTGTCTACCGCGACAGCGGCGGCGATCCGCGCCTCAGCGCATGATGTGAAACGGCCAGTGGCCGGCGCTCAGCGCGTCGGCAGACCGTTCGCGTCCACGCCATTGTGCTGCTGCAATGGCTGCGGAGAGCCCGGCGGAGGCGGTGTCGGTCGGTAAGGCGGCTGACCGGGCTGGCTGTTCTCGCCCAGGACATGTGGCTGCCCCCCGATGACGGTGGGCGACACCTGGGCGGTTGGCAGGCTGCCGGTGGCAGCCGGCAGAGGCGGGGCGAGATTCAAGGTCAAGGTGACCGCCCCTCCCTGCCCCAGCTGGGCCGAGCGCGCGTCGACTGCGAGCAAGCGCAATTCACCCTCCAGCACCGCACCGATGCGCACCGTGCGCGGCACACCGTCCACGGCGATCAGGGCCACGCCCTCACCGGCCTGGCTGGCTTGCAGGCTCTTCGGTGCCACCACGCCGAGCAGGCTGAAGCGGCTCTCGGCCACCGGCGGCGCTTCGGCCGCCGCCACCGGCGCGGCACCAAGCAAACGGGTCAGGTCCGCACCAGCGCTGCGCTGCTCGACCACCGCCAGAGCGTGCGCCGGCGCCGACAAGGGTTTTGCCATCAGCTGGATCAGCCAATAGACCGCGGCGCAAGCCAGCAAACCCCAGACCAGAAAAGCCATCATTCGTGCAAGCATGAGGCGATTATGATTCAAGCGCTTTAACGAGCCGAGGCCCCGCGCCCCGGTGCTAACCCTTCTCTTCACCACGCAGCCCGTCACGTTCACACATGAATACAACGAACTCTCGCCGCCTCGCCCGGGGCTTCACCCTGATCGAGATCATGGTCGTGTTCCTCATCATCGGGCTGATGGGTGCCCTGATCGTGCCCAATGTGATGGACCGCCTGCATGAAGCCAAGGTCACGGCCGCCCGCGCCACCATCAACGATCTGATGCAGCAACTCAAGCTCTACAAGATCGACAACGGTCGCTACCCCAGCGGCGAGCAAGGCCTGGAATCCCTGGTGCGCAAGCCCACCACCGGCACGCCGCCGGCCAACTGGAAGCCCTACATCGACAAGCTGCCGCTCGATCCCTGGAAGAACCCCTACCAGTACGCCAACCCCGGCGTGAAGAACGAGATCGACATCTACAGCTTCGGCGCCGACGGCCGCACGGGTGGCGAAGGCAATGATGCCGACATCGGCTCCTGGCAATAAGCAGCCCTCGTTGCGCACCCGGCTGCAGCACGGCTTCACGCTGATCGAGTTGCTGGTGGTGGTGGCCATGGTGGCCATCGCCTCGGCCGCCGTCAGCATGGCCGTGCGCGACCCGGCCGAGGCCCAGCTCGAGCGCGAAGCCGAGCGCCTGGTCGCCCTGTTTGAAACCGCGCGGGCCGAAAGCCGCACTGCCGGCATCGACGTGCAATGGGCGCCCTTGCAGCAGGACGCCCGCGACCATTTCCGCTTCGCCGGCCTGCCCCCCACCATCCAGCTGCCGCGCCGCTGGCTGGGCGAAGGCGTGGCGGTGCAGATCGCCAATGCCCGCAGCGTGCGCCTGGGCCCTGAGCCCATGATCGGGCCGCAGCAGTTGCTGCTGACCCTGGGCTCCAAACGTCTGCTGCTGAGCACCGACGGCCTGGCGCCCTTCACCGTCAGCCCAGCGCCAGCGCCATGAAGCAGCGCCTCCAGCGTAGCCAATTCGGCCGCAACGCCGGCTTCACCCTGATCGAGGTGATGGTGGCCCTGGTCATCGTCGCCATCACCCTGGCAGCGGGCGTCAAAGCTGCCGGCGCGCTGACCGACAACGCCAGCCGACTGCGCGAGATGAGCGCCGCCCAGTGGTGTGCCGAGAACCAGCTGACCGAGCTGCGCCTGGGCAAGCAATTCCCCGGCATCGGCGACAGCGAGTTTGCTTGCGAACAGTTCGGCCAGAGCTACCGCGGCCGCCTGGTCGTGCGGCCTACGCCCAACCCCAACTTCCGGCGCGTCGATGCCCTGGTCAGCGCCGATGGCGAGCACAACCTGCTGACCATCTCCACCATCATGGGGCGCTTCTGATGCCGCGCCTGACGCCAAGCCTGAGCGGACGCGGCTTCACCCTCATCGAGGTCATGGTCGCACTTCTGATCATGAGCCTGATGTCGGTGATGGCCTGGAGCGGCATCAACGGCCTGCTCAAAAGCCGCGAAATCGCCCAAGCCCATCTCGACCACAGTGCCCGCCTGCAAACCGTGATGGCACAGTGGGAGGCCGATCTGCGCGCCGTACAGGACAGCGGCGCTGCCCCGGCCCTGACCTTCGATGGCGCCGCCCTGCGCATGACCCGCCAGCAGCCCCTGGGCATGCAGGTGGTGGTGTGGAGCTTGCGCGAGGGCCGCCTGCTGCGCTGGGAAGGCCCGGTGGTGCAGAGCAGCACCGAGCTGGGCGACAGCTTCGAGCGCAGCGCACGCCTGCAGCCGCAAGACCGCGGCCAGTTGCGCACCCTGGAAGGCGTCGGCGGCTGGCAGCTGTATTTCTACCGCGGCAATGGCTGGAGCAATGCCCAGTCCAGCGATGACTTCAGCAGCGAAGCTGCGCCCCCCATCGCCCCGCCGGCATCGGGGAACGGCAATGGCAAGGGCGAGGGCAAAGCTGACGGAAAGGGTGACGGGGCCAACAAGGACGACAGCGGCCCCAAACGACAAATTCTGCCCAGCGGCGTGCGCATGGTGCTGGACTTCGCGCCCGACAGCGGCTTCAACGGCAAGCTGACCCGGCAAATCATCCTGGGGCCGCAGTCATGAGTCGCCCCCGCACGACACGGCAAGGCGGTGCCGCCTTGCTGACCGCCATGTTGATCGTGACCCTGGTGGCCAGCCTGGCCTCGGCCATGGTCTGGCGCCAGTACCGCGCGGTGCAGATCGAGGCGGCCGAGCGCGCACGCGCGCAATCGGCCTGGATTCTGCAAGGCGTACTCGACTGGGCCCGCCTGATCCTGCGCGAGGATGCACGCGCCAACCTCAACGAGCCGGTTGACCACCTGGGCGAGGTCTGGGCCGTGCCCCTGGCCGAAGCCCGCCTGTCCACCTTCCTCGCGGCCGATGCCAACAATGCCGAAGACAGCGGCCCCGAGGCCTTTCTGTCCGGCAGCCTGCACGATGCCCAGGCCCAGTACAACCTGCGCCACCTGCTCGGTGGCACGGAGGTGCCGGCGCAGGAGCAACGCGTGCTGGAACGCTTGTGCGACAACGTCGGCGCCCCGCCCGGCACCGCGCAGACCCTGATTCGCAAACTGCGACTGGCGGCCGATGCGAGCAACAAGGATGCCAGCAAGACCGCCAGCGCCGACAGCAAGAACCCGCCGCTGCCACCGCGCAACCTCGAGCAGCTGGCCTGGTTCGGCCTGACGCCGGAAACCATCGAGCGCCTGCGCCCGGTGCTGACCCTGCTGCCCCAGAACACCCCGGTCAATCTGAACACCGCGCCGCGCGAGGTGATCGCCGCCCTGTTCGACGGCATGGACCTGGCCTCGGCCGAGCGCCTGGTGCGCAGCCGCCAGAACCAGCCGCTGAAGAAGGTGCAGGACGCCAGCAGCTTCTTCCCCGGCACCGTCACGCTGAGCTCGGAGCGGGTCGATGTGAAGTCGTCCTACTTTCTGGTCAAGGGCCGGCTGCGCCTGGACGAGCGGGTGCTGGAGGAACGCGCCCTGGTGCAGCGGCGCAATCTGGACATGCTGGTGGTCGAGCGGCAGCGCGTCAACCAGGTGACCTCGGCCGCCACACAGCCGGGCCGCCGCTCCTGAAGGCGCCCAAACACCGCGCTTGGAATCTGTCAAAGCCCGCATTCCTGGCCCGATAGACGCAAGCCTCAGAACCTCAGGTTTTATAGAGATAAGCGCTAACTGATTGATTCCACATGATCCCGCAAAATACGCCACCTAGAATGCGCCAGGCCACCCTGACTCCATGAGTACCCTGCTCCTGTTTCTGCCCCCGCGCAGCCGCTTGCATGCCCAAGGCCGCCCGGCCACGACCGTGGACGGTTTGGGCCGCGCGGCCACCCTCGGCCATGGCGCCAGCGCCGCCGGCCGCGACTTCGACTATGTGCTCAGCAGCGATGGCCGCGAGCTCAGCGAACAAGGCAGCCTGCCGGCGGCACAGCTGCCCCATGCCGACACCGTGATCGCCATCCCGGCCGAATCGGATGTCTCCTGGCAGCGCGTCACCCTGCCGCGCGCCGGCCGGCAGATGCGCAGCGCCCTGGCCGGCCTGCTGGAAGAAAGCCTGCTGGACGAGGCCGAGAGCCTGCATTTCGCCATCGAGGCCGACGCCCAGGGCGGTGACCTCGCCTGGGTGGCCGTGTGCTCGCGCGCCTGGTTGCAGCAACAACTGGCCGTTCTGGACGCGGCACAGATCGTGGTCGACCGCATCTGCCCGCTGAGCTGGCCCGACAGCCCGCCGCGCGGCCATTTCTACAGCACCGGCCAGGAGTTCAGCCCCGTGGCCCTGCGCTGGAGCCACCCCGAGGGCGTGACCAATCTGCCGCTGGAAGGCAGCCTGTCGCGCCAGCTCTTCCCCGCCACCCTGGTGCAAAGCTCGCAGTGGAGCGCCGCGCCCGAGGTGGCCGCCGCCGCCGAGCATTGGCTGGGCACGGCCGTCACCCCGCTGAGCCCGGCGCAACGCGCCCTGGCCGTGATCGACTGCCCCTGGAACCTGCGCCAGTTCGAGCTGGCGCCGCGCACCCGCGGCATCCGTGCCCTGCGCCAGTTCTCGCGCGGCCTGATGCGGCGTCAGTGGCGGCCGGTGCGCATCGGCCTGGCCGGCCTGGTGGCCGTGCAGCTGCTGGGCCTGAACCTGGTGGCCTGGCAGCAGAACGCCCAGCTCAAGGCCCGGCGCGCCGCCATCACCCAGACCCTGACCCAGACCTTCCCGCATGTGCGCGCGGTACTCGACGCGCCGGCGCAGATGCAGCGGGAGATCGACGGCCTGCGCGCCCTGGCCGGCCGCAGCGGCGACAAGGATTTCGAAACCCTGCTGGCCGCCGCCGCGACCGCCTGGCCGCAAGACCGCGGCCCGCTGGACAGCCTGAGCTTTGAAGCCGGCCGCCTGCAGCTGTCCAGCGCTGGCTGGAGCGAGGCCCAGATCCAGCAATTCCGCAGCCAGCTGCGCAGCGAAGGCTGGCAGCTGGAAAGCGGTGAAGGCCAGCTGACCCTGAGCCGCCTGCCTGCCGATGCTCCCAGCAACCCGGCGGCGGTTCGCAACGCCCTCTCCACCCAGGCCGTGCCCGGGCCCAAGACATGAGCTTCGACAAGAAACCCTCCGCCCTCGCCGGCCTGCAAGCCCAGGCCCAGGCGCAGTGGCAGCAGATGGGCGAGCGCGAGCGCCATGCCGCGCAGCTGATCGCCCTGCTGCTGGGCCTGGCCCTGCTCTGGTTTGTGGCGGTGCAGCCCGCCTGGCGCACCCTCAGCCAGGCGCCGGCCCAGGCCGAGAGCCTGGAGCGCCAGCTGCAGGAGATGCAAGCCCTGGCCCAGGAAGCGCAAGAGCTGCGCGCTGCCCCGGCCGTGCCCGCCGCCCAGGCCACACAAGCCTTGCAAGCCGCCAGCGAGCACCTGGGCCCGGCCGCCCGCCTGCAGATCAACGGCGACCGCGCCGTGCTGATGCTCAACGGTGTCAGCAGCGAAGCCCTGCAAGCCTGGCTCGGTGAGGCGCGCAGCGCCGCCCGCGCCCGGCCGCTGGAGGCCAAGCTGCAACGCGGCCCGCAGGGCTTCAACGGCAGCATCGTGCTGAGCCTGCAAGGAGGCTCGGCGCCATGAGCCTTTCGCTGAAATTCGGCCGCAACAAGGCCAGCGCTGCGAACAGCGAGGGCGCTTCCGCCAGCGGCCCGCTGAGCCACTGGCAGGACAGCCCCAGCCAGGACTTGCAGAACAAGCGCAGCCGCCAAGGCCTGCCCCGGCGCTGGAGCATGGCCGGCGCCCTGCTCGGCGCCAGCCTGGCCCTGGTGGCCTTCGCGCCGGCCAGCTGGTTGGCGCGCGGCCTGGCCGCGGCGAGCAACGACCATGTGCTGATCACCGACAGCCGCGGCAGCATCTGGAACGGCAGCGGCGTGCTGGTGCTCAGCGGTGGCGCGGGCAGCCGCGACGCCGCCATCCTGCCCGGCCGCCTGCGCTGGACCATGGGCTTCAAAGGCCTGGGCCTGGCCCTGAATGCGCGCCAGGACTGCTGTCTCAACGGCGAGCTGCAGCTGCTGCTGCGCCCGGGTTGGGGCCGCTTCGAGCTGGCCGTGGCCAGCGGCGGCGACTGGCTGGCGCGCCTGCCGGCCGGCCTGCTCTCGGGCCTGGGCACGCCCTGGAACACCTTGCAGCTGGGCGGCTCGCTGCGCCTGAGCGCACGCGATCTGCGCCTGGAATGGGTGAGCGGGCGCTGGCGCCAGTTCGGCCAGCTGGACCTGGATCTGCTGAACCTGTCCTCCCGCGTCTCGACCCTGGCGCCGCTGGGCAGCTACCGCTTTTCGCTCAGCGCCCAGCCGGTGGCGTCCGGTGAAACCGGCGGCGGCACCAGCCAGATGAGCTTGAGCACGCTGGAAGGCGCGCTGATGCTGAACGGCCAGGGCACGCTGACGGCCGGCAAGCCGCGCTTCACCCTGGAGGCGACCGCCGCCCCGGGCCGCGAAGCGGCACTGAACAACCTCCTGAACATCATCGGCCGGCGCCAAGGCGCACGGTCCGTCTTTTCGATCGGATGAGCATGAACGACGACAAGCGAGCGCGCATCGCGTCCCGGGGACGGCAAGCTGGCGTCTCCCTTCTGACCCTGGCCCTGCTGAGCACACCGACCCTGAGCCCCGCAGCGACCCAGAAGCCGCGCGGCAGCGGCCCGGCCGTCAAGGCGCCGACGCCGGTGACCCTGAACTTCGTCAACGCCGACATCGAGGCCGTGACCCGGGCCATGGGCGTGATGATGAACCGCCAGTTCATCATCGACCCGCGCGTCAAGGGCCAGATCACGGTCTACAGCGAGCAGCCGGTGACGCCGCGCGAGGCCTACCTCAACTACCTGGCCGCACTGCGCGGCCTGGGCTTCACCGTGGTGGAAAGCGCCGGGCTGTGGAAGGTGGTGCCCGAGGCCGATGCCAAGCTGCAAGCCGGCTCGGTGGCCGTGGACAGCAGCAAGGAGCGCGGCGACCAGATCCTGACCCAGGTCTACCGCCTCAACTTCGAGAACGCCAACAACCTGGTGGCGGTGCTGCGCCCGCTGATCAGCCCCAACAACACCATCAATGCCAACCCGGGCAACAACAGCCTGGTCATCACCGACTACGCCGACAACCTGCAGCGCCTGGGCCGCATCATTGCGGCCATGGACACGGCCGGCGCCACCGACATCGAGCTGGTGCCGCTCAAGCATGCCGTGGCCGCCGATCTGGCGCCCCTGGTGCTGCGTCTGACCGAGGGCGGCAATGCTGCCGCCGGCGCCCCGGGACAGGGCGGCAGCGGCAACGTCAATGTGGTGGTGGACCCGCGCAGCAATGCCCTGATCGTGCGCGCTGCCAACCCGGCCCGCCTGGCCTACACCAAGGGCATCATCGCCAAGCTGGATCAGCCCTCGCTGGACAACAACCCGGCCGGCAATATCCGCGTCGTCTACCTGAAAAATGCCGATGCCACCAAGCTGGCCACCGTGCTGCGCGCCGCCTTTGCAGCCAATGGCGGCGGAGCGAGCGGCAATGCCAGCGGCAGCAGCGGCGCCAGCGGTGGCTTGAGCGGCCTCGGTGGCGCCGGTGGCCTGGGCGCTGGCAACCTCAGCGGTGCGCAGCAGGCTGGCATGGGCAACAGCAGCGGCAACACCGCGTCGGCTGCGGCCACCACGCCGGTCAGCGCCTCGGCCGGCCCCTCGACCGGCGGCTTTGTGCAGGCCGACCCGTCCACCAATGCGCTGATCATCACCGCACCCGATCCGCTCTACCGCCAGATCCGTCAGGTCATCGACCAGCTCGACGGCCGCCGTGCTCAGGTCTATGTCGAGACCCTGATCGTCAAGGTCGACGCCAGCAAGAGCGGCAACTTCGGCGTGCAGTGGCAGAACCTGTTCGGCAACAAGGGCGACAGCAACATCACCGGCGCCGGCACCAACTTCGGCAGCGGCCCGGGCAACATCATCCAGGGCACGGCCGCCCTCTTCGGTGGCACCAATGCCATCGCCAGCGTGGTCAAGGATGTGCCCACCGGCCTCAACGTCGGCGTGCTGAAGAAGTTCGGCGAACGCTACACCCTGGGCGCCATCGCCAACTTCCTGGAAGCCGAGGCCGGCGCCAATGTGCTGTCGACGCCGAATCTGGTGGCCCTGGACAACGAGGAAGCCAAGATCGTGGTCGGCCGCTCGGTACCCTTCGTGACCGGCTCCTACACCAACACCGGCAGCGGCAGCAGCACCGGCGCGGTCAACCCCTTCCAGACCTACGACCGCAAGGACGTGGGCATCACCTTGCGCATCCGCAGCCAGATTGGCGAGGGCGGCACGGTGCGCATGACGGTCTACCAGGAAAACTCCTCGGTGGACCCGACCACCAAGGCCGACACCAGCGGCCCCTCGACCGAGAAGAGCTCGATTGAAACCACGGTCTCGGTGGACGATGGTCAGATCCTGGTTCTGGGTGGCCTGCTGAAGGACGAGTTCGCCGACAGCGAGGGCCGCGTGCCCGGCCTGGGCAGCATCCCCCTGATTGGCAATCTGTTCAAGAACACCGGCCGCAGCCGCGTCAAGACCAATCTGATGGTGTTCCTGCGCCCGGTCATCATGCGCAGCCAAGACGCGGCCGACCGCATCACCATGGACCGCTACGACCACTTCCGCACCTTGCAGGAATCGGTCAAGCCCGAGCCCAAATTCGCCCTGCCGGACACCGGCACGCCGTTGCTGCCGGCCAATCCCACCGCACCCATCGGTGCGACCAAGGAGTCACCCATGGGCGCAACGAAGCCGCCCGCGGGTGCTGCTGAGAAGGTGGGCCCGTGAGCGCCATGCGCCACCCGCTGCCCTACGCCTACGCCAAGGCCAACTCGGTGCTGCTGGAGGACGACGGCGCCAGCCTCGTGCTCTGGGCCCCGGCCGAGATCAGCCTGGCCACCTTGTCCGAGGTGCAACGCCTCTACCTGATCGACCGCTTCGAGCAGGAGGCCGCGGCCAGCCTGGCCGAGCGCATCAATGCCGCCTATGCCGGCAGCGAATCGAGCGCGGCCGTGGTGATCGGCGAGGTCGAGAGCGCGGTGGACCTGAGTCGCATGATGCAGGACCTGCCCGCCGTGGAAGACCTGCTGGAAGCGGCCAATGACGCGCCCATCATCCGCATGCTCAACGCGCTGCTGACGCAGGCGGCCAAGGACGGCGCCAGCGACATCCACATCGAGCCCTACGAGCGCGCCAGCTCGGTGCGTTTCCGTGTCGACGGCACGCTGCGCGAGGTGGTGCAGCCCAACCGCGGCCTGCACGCGGCCCTGATCTCGCGCCTGAAGATCATGGCCGAGCTGGATATCGCCGAAAAGCGCCTGCCGCAGGACGGACGCATATCCCTGCGCATCGGCGGCCGCGCCATCGATGTGCGCGTCTCCACCCTGCCCAGCGCCCACGGCGAGCGCGCCGTGCTGCGCCTGCTGGACAAGACCGAATCGAAGTTCACGCTCGAAGGCTTGGGCATGAGCGGCGATGTGCTGGAGGCCTTCAAGCGCCTGGTGCAGCAGCCGCACGGCATCGTGCTGGTCACCGGGCCCACGGGTTCGGGCAAGACCACCAGCCTGTATGCCTCGCTGCAGACCGTGGACACCAGCACCACCAATGTGCTGACGGTGGAAGACCCGATCGAGTACGAGCTGGCCGGCGTCGGCCAGACCCAAGTCAATGCCAAGATCGATCTGACCTTTGCCAAGGCACTGCGCGCCATCCTGCGCCAGGACCCGGACGTGATCATGATCGGCGAAATCCGCGATTACGAGACCGCGCAGATCGCCATCCAGGCCTCGCTGACCGGCCACCTGGTGCTGGCCACCTTGCACACCAATGACGCCCCTAGCGCCGTGACTCGACTGACCGATATGGGCGTCGAACCCTTCCTGCTCAGCAGCTCGCTGCTGGGCGTGCTGGCCCAGCGCCTGGTGCGCAAGCTCTGCCCGGTGTGCAAACGGGCCGAGGTCGTGGACGGCCCCGACGCCGGGCCGCCCCAAGGCGGGGCCAGCCCCCTCGGGGGGCAGCGCAGCGGCGAAGCAGCAAGCGTGGGGGCTCATGTTCGCTGGCATCCGGTCGGTTGCGAAGCCTGCAGCCGCACCGGCTACAAGGGTCGCACCGGCGTCTACGAGCTGATGGTGGCCGACGAAGAAGTGCGCCACCTCATGCACCAGCGCGCGGCCGAAAGCGAGCTGCAGGCTGCGGCGCAAAAAGGCGGCCTGCGCTCCATGCGTGAGGACGGCCAGCGCCTGATCGATGCCGGCATCACCTCGGTCGAAGAAGTGCTGCGCGTGACGCGCGAATCCTGAGTGCCCCGCTGCCATGCCGGCCTATAAATTCGAAGCCCTGAACCCGGCGGGCCGCTCCAGCAGCGGCCTGATCGAGGCCGACAACCCGCGCGCCGCGCGCGCCCAGCTGCGTGCCCAGAACCTGGTGCCGCTGAGCCTGGAGCCGGTGCAACAGCAGGGGCAGGACGGCGGCAGCCGCTTTGCCCGCCGCGTGTTCAGCCCCACGGCCCTGGCTGTCTGGACACGTCAGCTGGCCGGCCTGGTTGGCTCGGGCCTGCCGCTGGAGCGGGCGCTGACGGCCCTGGCCGATGAGTGCGAAGACCCGCGCCAGCGCGAGCTGCTGTCCCAGCTCAAGGCCGAGGTCAATGCCGGCGCCAGCTTTGCCCGCGCCCTGGGCACGGCGCCGCGCGAGTTCGACGAGGTCTACCGCGGTGTGGTCGCGGCCGGTGAGCAGAGCGGCGCACTCGGGCCGGTGCTGGAAAAGCTGGCCGACGATCTGGAAGAACGCCAGGACCTCAAGTCCAAGCTGATCGGCGCCATGGCCTACCCGACCATCGTCTCGCTGATCGCCTTCATGATCATCATCTTCCTGGTGACCTATGTGGTGCCGCAGATCGCCGCCACCTTCACCAGTTCCAAGCGCGCCCTGCCCTGGCTGACCGTGGCCATGCTGGGCACCAGCGACTTCGTGCGCGAATGGGGCTGGCTGATGCTGCTGGCCGCCGTCGGCGGCGGCAGCGGCCTGTCCTGGGCGCTCAAGCGCCCGGCCTTCCGCCTGCGCTTCGACGCGGCCTTCCTCAAGGTGCCGCTGCTGGGCCGCCTGGCCCGCGGCTACAACGCGGCCCGTTTTGCCGGCACCCTGGCCATGCTGGCCGGCTCGGGCGTGCCCATCCTCAAGGCCTTGCAGGCGGCGGCCGAGACCCTGTCCAACCACGCCATGCGCGCCGACGCGCTCGATGCCCTGGTGCAGGTGCGCGAGGGCGCGCCGGTGGGCTCGGCCCTGGCCGGCAAGAAGCGCTTCCCCGGCATCCTGGCCATGTTCGCCCGCCTCGGTGAGCAGACGGGTCAGCTGCCGCAGATGCTGGAGCGCGCGGCCAAACAGCTCAGCGTCGAAGTGCAGCGCCGTGCCCTGGCGGCAGCCACCTTGCTGGAGCCTCTGCTGATCGTCGGCATGGGCGCGGTGGTGCTGCTGATCGTGATGGCAGTGCTGCTGCCCATCATCCAGATGAACAGCTTTGTGAAGTAAACAAGGACTAGGCGAGGACATGCCGGCCAATCTCGACGGACAGCTGGTGGTGGCGATTTCCTCGCGGGCGCTGTTCGACTTCGAGGAAGAGAACCAGTTCTTCGAGGCCGGCAACGACCGCGACTACATGGCCTTGCAGCAGACGCGCCTGGACCAGCCGGCCAAGCCCGGCGTGGCCTTCTCCCTGGTGCGCAAGCTGCTGGCTTTCAACGGCGAAGGCGCGCCCAAGGTCGAGGTGGTGGTGCTCTCGCGCAATGACCCGATCTCGGGCATGCGGGTGTTCCGCTCGGCCACGCATTACGGCCTCAACATCCAGCGCGGCGTCTTCACCCGCGGCGAGTCGCCCTGGCGCTATCTGCGCCCGCTCAAGGCCCAGCTCTTCCTCTCGGCCAATGAGGCCGATGTGCGCAGCGCCCTGCAGGCCGGCGTGGCCGCGGCGCGCGTGCTGCCGCTCTCGGCCCATGCCTCCAGCGCCCACCCGCAGGAGCTGCGCATCGCCTTCGACGGCGACGCCGTGCTGTTCTCCGACGAGGCCGAGCAGGTGTTCCAGCGCGAGGGTCTGGATGCCTTCCAGAGCCATGAGATCACCCATGCCAAGACGCCCCTGCCAGCCGGTCCCTTCAAGCCCGTGCTGCAAGCCCTGCACCGGCTGCAGCAAGAGGGTGGCGGCGGCATGAAGGTGCGCACCGCCCTGGTCACCGCACGTAGCGCACCCGCCCATGAGCGAGCCATTCGCACCCTGATGGACTGGCGCATTGAGGTGGACGAAGCCATGTTCCTGGGCGGCCTGGCCAAGGGCGAATTCCTGCGCGAATTCGAACCCGACTTCTTCTTTGACGACCAGGCCGGCCACATCGCCAGTGCCGCCGCCCATGTGCCGGCAGGCCATGTCAGCGCCGGCATCACCAACCACTGAGCGCCCCGCGAACCCGGCACGCGCTCTGCGCACAAGCCTGGGCCGCCACGGGGCTTACACGGGTCTGAAGACGCGCGGGCGGTCGAGATAATCGGCGCTCACTTTCAGCGCTCGCGATCCGAGCCTCATGCGCATGAACCCTCGCACCCCGCTTCGGCTGCACCGTCTGACCCTGGCCGCCGCCATCAGCTGCGCCGCCCTGAGTAGCCTGGCCGCCACCACCGCCGCGTCTGGCGGCAACACGCCCAACCCCGGTTTCTTCCGCCAGCCCACCCTGCAGGGTGAGAACCTGGTCTTCGTCGCCGAAGGCGACCTCTGGCGCGTCAACGCACGGGGCGGCCGCGCCGAGCGGATCACCACCCACGCCGGCCAGGAAGGCTCGCCGGTGCTGTCGCGAGACGGCCGCTGGCTGGCCTACACCGCCCAGTACGACGGCCCGGGCGATGTCTACCTGATGCCGGTGCAGGGCGGCCTGCCGCAGCGCCTGAGCTGGGAGGGCAATGCCGGCCAGCGCGTCTGGGGCTTCAGCGCCCTGGGCGAAGTGATTTACTCCGGCCCCTCGCAGACCGGCCAGCCGGTGACCCAGCTCTATGCCGTGGACCCGACCACGCAGGCGCGCCGCGCCCTGCCCGTGGCCCAGGCCAGCGACGGCGCCATCAGCAGCGACGGCCGCCAGCTTTACTTCACCCGCAACGGCCTGCGCGGCGACAACGCCCGCCAGTACCGCGGCGGCGCCCTGGCCCGGCTCTGGACCCTGGACCTGACGGGCACGGCCGAGGCCCGCCCCCTGGTCACGGAGGGCGCCAACGATCGCCTGCCCATGCCCTACCGCACGGCAGCCGGCGAACGCATCGCCTTCCTCTCGGACCGCGACGGCACGGTCAACCTCTGGTCGGTCAATGCCCAGGGCCAGGACCTGCGGCAGCACACCACGCACAAGGGCTGGGACATCCGCCACGCCTCGGTGGACGGCGGCGTGGCCGTCTATGCCCTCGGCGCCGATCTCTACCGGGTCGAACTGAACGCCAACACCACCAGCGCGACGCCCACTCCGATCGCCATCCAGCTCAGCGGCGACTTTGAACAGCAGCGCCAGCGCTGGGTCAAGAAGCCACAGGACTTTCTCACCTCGGTGGCCCTGGCACCCAATGGCGAGCGCGTGTTGCTGGCCAGCCGTGGCCGCCTGGCCACCCAGGGCCTGGGCCAGCTGCGCCGCGCCGAGCTGCCGCAGGCACCCGACAGCCGCTGCCTGAAAGGCCTGTTCAGCGCCGACAGCAAGCAGGTGCTGGCCCTGTGCGATTTCAGCGGTGAGCGCGAGGTCTGGCGCTTCGCCGCCAATGGCCTGGGCAAGCCCGAGCAGATCACCCGTGACGCGCGCGCCCAGCGCAAGGACATGGCCCTCTCACCCGATGGTCGCTACCTGGCCCACACCGACAAGGAAGGCCATCTGTACTTGAGCGACCTCAAGGGCAACAGCGGCCGTCTGATCACGCGAGACAGTCGCAACGCCAGCATCGCCAATCTGACCTGGTCACCAGACAGCCGCAGCCTGGCCTTCACCCAAGCCCTGAGCGACATCAACCGCGATCAGCTGCAACTCTTCAACCTGGCCGACAACAAGATCCACACCGTCAGCAGTGAGCGTTATGACAGCGACTCGCCGGCCTTCTCGCCGGACGGGCGCTGGCTCTACTTCGTCTCCAACCGCCAGTTCACGGCCACCGGCCGCGGCTCGCCCTGGGGCGACCGCAATATGGGCCCTTACTTCGACCGCGGCAGCAAGCTCTTCGCCCTGGCCCTGCAGCCGGGCCTGCGCTTCCCCTTCGCACCCAAGGACGAGTTGGAGCCGCCGGAGCCCAAGCCCGAACTCAAGCCCGAGTTGAAACCCGAGCAGCGTGCCGATGCCGCCAAGGTCGACGGCAAAGCCGAGCCCAGCAAGGCTGAAGTCAAGCCCGAGGCGAAACCTGAAGCCAAGCCCAAGCCGCCCATCCACTTCGCCGGCCTGCGCGAGCGCCTCTTCGAGCTGCCTCTGCCCGCCGGCAACTACAGCGGCCTGACGACCGACGGCAAGCGCCTGTGGTTCCTCGACGCCGAGATCAACGGCGGCGAGCGCAAATCGGTGCTCAAGACCGCGGCCATCGACAACCAGGGCGGCAACATCGAAACAGTGGCGAGCGATGTGCGCAGCATCGAGCTCAGCGCCGATGGCAAGAAGATGCTGGTGGTGCGCAATGGCGCGCCGGGCGCGGCGCCCGAGCTGATCCTCGGCGACGCCGGCCCCAAGCTGCCGGCCGAGCTGGCCAAGTTCCAGGTGCGCTGGAGCGACTGGCAGATCGCCACCGACCCGCGCGCCGAATGGCGCCAGATGTTCGCCGATGGCTGGCGCATGCACCGCGACTACTTCTACGACAAGGCCATGCACGGCGTCGACTGGCCCGCCATGCGCGCCAAGTACGAGCCCCTGGTCGAGCGCGTCAGTGACCGCGCCGAGCTGGCCGAGCTGATGGCGCAGATGATCGGTGAGCTGGGCGCCCTGCACAGCCAGGTCAATGCCGGTGACCAGCGCCAGGCGCCCGAAGAACCCGGCCTGGCCGGCCTGGGCGCCCAACTGGCCCGCACGGCCGAGGGCCTGCGCATCGAGCGCATCTACCGCGCCGACCCCGAGCTGCCCAGCGAGCTGGGCCCCTTGGCCCGCACCGAGCTGGGCCTGAAGGACGGCGACCTGATCACCCACATCAACGGCCGCAAGGCCAATGAAGTGGCACATGAGGTGGAGCTGCTGCGCGGCCAGGCCGGCAAGCAGGTGCTGCTGCAGATCAAACCGGCCCATGGCGGGCCCGAACTGCAACGCATCGTCACGCCGGTGACGCGCCAGCGCGAGCAACAGCTGCGTTATGCCGATTGGCGTTTTGGCCGCGCGCAGGCGGTGGAGAAGGCCTCCAACGGCCGCATCGGCTATGTGCATCTGCGTGCCATGGGACCGGCCGACATCGCCGATTTCGCTCGCGAGTTCTACACCCATGTGGACCGCGAAGGCTTGATCATCGACGTGCGCTTCAACGGTGGCGGCAGCATCGACAGCTGGATCCTGGAGAAGCTGCTGCGCCGCGCCTGGGCCTACTGGCAGCCCCGCTCGCCGGGCGGCGCGCCGGTGCGCTCCAACATGCAGCAGACCTTCCGCGGCCAAGTGGTGGTGCTGCAAAACGAGCACACCTACTCCGACGGCGAAACCTTTGCCGAGGGCTTCAAGCGCTTGGGCCTGGGCCCGCTGATCGGCACCACCACCTCGGGTGCGGGCGTGTGGCTGTCGGACCAGAACCGCTTGATGGACAACGGCATCATGCGCGCGGCCGAAACCGGACAGATCGCGCCCGATGGCCGCTTCCTGGTGGAAGGCATCGGCGTCAAGCCGGACCTGGAGGTCGACAACCTGCCTCGCGCCAGCTTCATGGGTGCTGATGCCCAGCTTGATGCCGCGATTGCCACGCTCAACAAAGCCATGGCCGAGAAGCCGCGCGCCGAACCCAAGCCCGGCGCCTATCCGCGGCCCGTGAGTCTGAAGTAAGAGCTGACGCAGCGGGCAGGCTTGCCGCGCCGCTGAAAGACCAAGGGGAGGTCCGGTGATACACCGGGCCTCCCCTTGTTGCCTGCGGCTGAGTCTAAAAACTCAGGCGAGACTGACGCGCGCGAACTTGCGTTTGCCCACTTGCACGACCACGGTGCCGGCCTCCAGCTTCAAGCCCTTGTCGCTGACGACCGTGCCGTCGATGCGCACGCCGCCTTGCTCGATCATGCGCATGCCTTCGCTGTTCGAAGCCACCAGGCCGGCGGACTTCAGCACATGGGCCAGGCCCAGCGGCGCGCCGCTGAGGCTGACCTCGGGGATCTCGTCCGGGATGCCGCCCTTGGCGCGGTTGTTGAAATCGGCCTCGGCCGCTTCGGCCGCCGCGGCGCTGTGGAAGCGCGCCGTCAGCTCCTTGGCCAGCAGCACTTTCGCTTCCTTGGGGTTGCGGCCGGCGCTGACCTCGCCCTGCAGGGCGGCGATCTCGGCCAGGCTCTTGAAGCTCAAGAGCTTGAACCATTTCCACATCTGCTCATCGCTGATGGACAGGATCTTGGCGAACATGGAGTTGGCCGGCTCGCTAATGCCCACATAGTTGTTCTTGGACTTGGACATCTTCTCGACGCCGTCCAGTCCTTCCAGCAGCGGCATGGTCAGGATGCACTGCGGCTCCTGGCCGTACTCCTGCTGCAGATGGCGGCCCATCAGCAGATTGAACTTCTGATCGGTGCCGCCCAGCTCCAGATCGCTCTTCAAAGCCACCGAGTCGTAACCCTGCATCAGCGGGTAGAGGAACTCGTGCACCGAGATCGGGGTCTGCGCGGCGAAGCGCTTGGTGAAATCGTCACGCTCCATCATGCGGGCCACGGTGTACTTGGCCGCCAGCTGGATCATGCCGCGCGCGCCCAGCGGGTCGCTCCACTCGGAGTTGTAGCGGATCTCGGTCTTGCTCTCATCCAGCACCAACTTGGCCTGGGCGTAGTAGGTCTCGGCATTGGCCTTGATCTGCTCGGCCGTCAGCGGCGGGCGGGTGGCGTTGCGGCCGGACGGGTCGCCGATCATGGAAGTGAAGTCGCCGATCAGAAAGATCACCTGGTGGCCCAGGTCCTGCAACTGGCGCATTTTGTTCAGCACCACGGTGTGGCCGATGTGGATGTCGGGCGCCGTCGGATCCAGGCCCAGCTTGATGCGCAGCGGCACGCCGGTGGCCTCGGAACGGGCCAGTTTTTGCACCCAGTCGGATTCGGGCAGCAGCTCATCGCAGCCACGCTGGGAGATCGCCAAGGCCTCACGCACGCGATCTGTGATGGGGAACTGCGTTTTTGCGGCAGGCGTGGCGTTTGTTCGCGGATCGGACATGGGAGCGAGTGGGGCCTGGGTAAAGCCCTGATTTATCGGGTTTTCGTGGCGTTGACGCGGGGATGGGCTCGTTATACTCGCGCCTGGTTTTGTGACGGCTCACCCTTGAGGAGGGGGCGGCACAGCGGCGGATTCTAGTGGACAGGCCTGCGGGCGCACTGTGATCCTTCTCGAACGGCACCGGCAGCGTTTGTGCAAGCGGCCCCGGTGACCTCTACAAGAAGACCCTGGGAAGCGACAGCGTGAAATTCCGGTTGAACGACGTGAAGATGGCTCTGGCGCGAGCCGAAGCCTTTGCCGCGCGCCACCCGCGTGCGCTGACCGGCGGTGTGGTCACTCTGCTGAGCGGCTTTGCCATCACCGCCTTCGGTATCGCGCCGCTGGCGCCCAATGCCGCCGACCTGCCCCAGCGCACGCTGACCGAACAGATCCAGATCGACGACCTGGATGCGCAGCTCAGCGCCCTGGCCAGCCACTCGATCGCGCTCAGCCGCAATGAGCTGACCCGCAGCAGCGACACGGTCGAAAGCCTGTTCAAGCGCCTGGGCGCCTTCGACCCTGAAGCTGCCCAGTTCCTGCGCAAAGATCCCCTGGCCAAGCGCCTGCTGCAAGGCCGCGCTGGCAAGATGGTGCAGCTGACGGCCGATGCCTCGGGCACGGTCCAAACTCTGGTGGCCCGCTTTCCGGCCGACTCCAGCGATCAGCAAAGCACCCATTTCAGCCGCCTGAGCATCAGCCGCGGCGCCGATGGCCAGTTCAGCGCCAAGCTGGAGACCGCGCCGCTGCAAGCGCAGATTCGCCTCGGCAGCGGCACCATCCAGAGCTCGCTGTTCGCCGCCACCGACGAAGCCCGCATCCCCGACGCCATCGCCACCCAGATGGCCGATATGTTCTCGGGCGAGATCGACTTCCACCGCGAACTGCGCAAGGGCGACCGCTTCTCCATCGTCTACGAGAGCCTGACCGCCGACGGCGAGCCCATCAACTGGAACGGCGCCGCCGGCCGTGTCATCGCCGGCGAGTTCGTCAACAACGGCCGCAGCCACACGGCCGTGTGGTTCAAGGACAGCGCCACCGGCAAGGGCAATTTCTACGCCTTTGACGGCCAGAGCAAGCGCCGCGCCTTCCTGGCCAGCCCGATGGAGTTCTCGCGCGTGACCTCGGGCTTCGCGATGCGCTTCCACCCGATCCATCAAACCTGGCGCCGTCATCTGGGCGTGGACTACGGCGCGCCCACAGGCACGCCGGTTCGCACGGTGGGTGATGGTCAGGTCGAGTTTGCTGGCTGGCAGAACGGTTTTGGCAACGTCGTTCACATCCGCCACAGCGGCGACCGCACCACGGTCTATGCCCACCTGAGCCGCATCGACGTCAAGAAGGGTCAGCGCGTCGAACAAGGCCAGCGCGTGGGCGCCGTGGGCGCCACCGGCTGGGCCACCGGCCCGCATCTGCATTTCGAGTTCCGCGTCAAGGGCTCGCACCAGGATCCGCGCATCATTGCCCGGGCCTCGGAAGCGGTCACCCTGCCCAACTACGCGCGCAACCAGTTCCAGCAAACCGTGGCCAGCGTGAAAACGCAACTGAGCGTCGCGCAGAGCATGGAATCGGGCGTGCTCGGCGCCGACTGAGCTCGCAGCTCGCCTGCGCAGTTCGGCGCGGGCACCTCACGCCGCACACTCCATGAGCGACCTCTTCATCGGCCTGATGTCCGGCACCTCGCTGGACGGGGTCGATGCGGTGTTGGCCCGCTTTCCCGAGACCGGCGGCGCCATGCAAACCCTGAGCCACGCCCACCAGCCTTTTTCCAAAGCCTTGCGCGAGGAGCTGCTGAGCCTGAACCAAAGCGGGCCCGACGAGCTCCACCGCGCCGCCCTGGCCGCCAATACGCTGGCGCGCAGCTATGCGGATCTGGTGGCCCAGCTCCTGGAGCGATGCGCACTGCGCCCTCAGGACATCCGGGCACTTGGCGCCCATGGCCAAACCGTGCGCCATCGCCCGGGAGAATTTGACGGCATCGGCTACACCAGCCAGCTGCTCAACGGCGCCCTGCTGGCCGAGCAAAGCGGCATCTCCGTGGTTTGCGACCTGCGCAGCCGCGATGTGGCCGCCGGCGGCCAGGGCGCGCCCCTGGTGCCCGCCTTCCACCGCGCGGTTTTCGGGCGCCCGGGCGAAAGCCTTGCGGTGCTCAATATCGGCGGCATCAGCAATATCAGCCTCTTGCTTGCGGACGGCCGCACCCTCGGTTTTGACTGCGGCCCCGGCAACTGCTTGATGGACGCCTGGATCGCCGAGCACCAAGGTCAGGACTACGACGCCGATGGCGCCTGGGCCGCCCAGGGTCAGATCGTGCCCGAGCTCCTGCTCGCCCTGCTGGCCGAGCCCTTCTTCGCCAAGCCACCACCACGCAGCACCGGGCGCGATCTGTTCCATCGCGCCTGGCTGCAACAACACCTGGATCGCTTGACCACCACGCCACGGGCCGAGGACGTGCAAGCGACCTTGCTGGAGCTGAGCACACGAGCCGTCGCTGACAGTCTTCGGAGCGAGGAGCAGGTCTTGAGCCGCTTGCTGGTCTGCGGCGGCGGGGCACTCAACCGCCAGCTGATGCAGCGCTTGCAGGCCTTGTTGCCCGGCACCCAGGTGGCGCGCAGCGACGACGCGGGCTTACCGGTGATGCAGGTCGAGGCCGCCGCCTTTGCCTGGCTGGCCATGCGCTTTGTGCGCGGCCTGCCCGGCAATCTGCCCGCCGTCACCGGTGCGGCCGGGACGCGGATTCTCGGCGCCCTGCATCCGGCCTGAGCCCGGCCTGATCCCGGCTCAAACCCAGGTAAGCGCCCATGAAAAAGCCGCCTCGAGGGCGGCTTTTGTCTTGCGCCATGGGCGCGTACGTCGATCAGACCGAGAAGCTGGAACCGCAGCCGCAGGTGGTGGTCGCGTTCGGGTTCTTGATCACGAACTGCGCGCCTTGCAGGTCTTCCTTGTAGTCGATCTCGGCACCAACCAGGTATTGCAGGCTCATGGCGTCGATCAAGAGCGTCACGCCGTTCTTGTTCATCTGGGTGTCGTCTTCATTGACGGCTTCATCGAAGGTGAAACCGTACTGGAAGCCCGAGCAGCCACCGCCTTGCACAAATACGCGCAGCTTTAGATCGGGGTTGCCTTCCTCGGCCACCAGATCGCGCACCTTTTCGGCCGCGCTGTCGGTGAAGACCAGCGGCACGGGCATCTCGTCGGCACCGGTGGCGGGATTTTCAAGCACTGCGCTCATGTGTATTCCTGATGTTGGCGTTATGCGCCGCATTGTCCACGCAAAAGCCTGCGGGACCGCGGTCGCGGCAGCAAGACCCCATGCCAGGTGCTGGCAATCGCGCCAGGGCGCAACACAGGGGTCTTCTCTATCTCTTCCAGAAACAAACAAGGCCGCTGAAAAGCGGCCTTGTTGTGTGATGAGCCCGCTCGAAAGCCAGCCCATCCGAGAGTCGATCAGCGCTTGCTGAACTGCTTCCGGCGACGAGCGCCGTGCAGACCGACCTTCTTACGCTCGACTTCACGCGCATCACGCGTGACGAAGCCGGCGCGGCTCAGTTCGGGCTTCAGGGTCGCGTCGTAGTCGATCAGAGCGCGGGTGATGCCGTGGCGCACAGCACCGGCTTGACCCGACTCACCACCACCGTGAACGTTGACCTTGATGTCAAAGGTTTCGCCATGGTTGGTCAGCAGCAGGGGCTGCTTGGCAATCATGATCGAGGTTTGACGGCCGAAGTAGTTCTCGACAGGCTTGCCGTTGACGACGATTTGGCCCGTGCCCTTCTTGATGAAGACACGTGCGACCGACGACTTGCGGCGGCCGGTACCATAGTTCCAGTTTCCGATCATCACCGCTCCTTAGATTTCGAGAGCCTTGGGCTGCTGAGCGGCGTGCGGGTGGGTGTCACCGGCATAGACCTTCAGCTTCTTCACCATGGCGTAGCCCAGAGGACCCTTGGGCAGCATGCCCTTGACAGCCTTTTCCAGGGCGCGGCCCGGGTGCTTGGCTTGCATGTCCTTGAACTTGGTGGCGTAGATACCGCCCGGGAAACCCGAGTGACGGTAGTACACCTTGTCATTGGCCTTGTTGCCAGTGACGCGCAGCTTGTCTGCGTTGATGATGACGATGAAATCGCCGGTGTCCACGTGAGGCGTGTAAATGGCCTTGTGCTTGCCGCGCAAACGGAGTGCCACTTCGCTGGCAACACGTCCGAGCACCTTGTCGGTGGCGTCAATCACAAACCACTCGTGCGTCACTTCTGCCGGCTTGGCGCTGAAGGTCTTCATGAGTTTCTTTCGAATGCCCGGCAGAACATCTGCCCGGCGGTCGGATGGCTGATTCATACCCACACGCGCTACATTCGGTGCCGCTTATCGGGATGCTGCCGACCTGAAGTTGCCTCCAAGCCCGACCGCATCTCGCGACCTCTCACACAAGGCGCATGGGTTTCTTCCCCACAGCCAAATCAGGGGAAGCCTGCGATTCTAGCAGCAGCTGACCCGAAAAGGAAAGGCTGATCCACCGATCAAGGGGAGGCAGGCCGCCAGATCCCGGGTTACCATCCGGGTTATTACGTACGACCCACAGGGTCCAGCCATGAAACCCGACGTTGACAGCACCGACAAGGATCTGAAGACCGCGCCCGCCGCCGCCGAGGAATCATCCGCCTGGAATCCGGTCGCCGCCTTGCGCCGCATGTCCAGCTGGGTGCCCATACGCTCGCTGGCCCGCCGCCACCGCCACCGCATCGCCCAGCATCTGCTGACCCTGAGCGAACGCGACCGCTATCTGCGCTTCGGCTACCCCGCTTCGGACGAGCAGATCAGCCGCTACGCCATGTCGCTGGATTTCGAGCGCGACGAGGTGCTGGGCATCTTCAACCGCAAGCTGGAACTGGTGGCCATGGCCCACCTCGCCTACGCGCCGCGACCGCAGCGCCCGGGCAAGGCCGCCATGGCCGAATTTGGCGTCTCGGTGCTGGGCCAGGTGCGCGGCCGGGGTTTTGGCGCGCGACTGTTTGAATGCGCGGCCCTGCATGCCCGCAACCGCGGTATCGACACCTTGTTCATCCACGCCTTGAGCGAGAACGCCGCCATGCTCAAGATCGCCCGCAATGCCGGCGCGACCGTGGAGCGTGATGGCTCGGAATCGGAAGCCTGGCTGCGCCTGCCGCCCGACACCGTGTCCTCGCATGTGGACGAAGCGATCGAGCGCCACCTGGCCGAGCTGGACTTCCAGTTCAAGCGCCATGTGCGGGTAATTGGCGACATCCTCGATGGCGTGGCCGAGGTCAAGGCCAAGCTCGGCGACGCCGGCAAGGGCGCCAAGCTCTGAGCATGGCCGGGGCCGCCCGCTGGCCCGGACGGCGCCGCCTGAGGAACAGCGAAAGTCGCGTTTCGCACACCCTTTCGCTTCACCCACCGACCCCGCGAACTGACGCCCCTGAACCAGGGGATACACCCAGTTACATGTCATCTTCCTGCGCTACATTTGGTGAATAAGCACCTGATCACAGGCGCAAAGAATTCAAACCCATTGGGGCTGTCGAGGGCATGCAAAGCACCATTCCGTGGATCATCGCGCTCGCCTCGGGCTTCGGCCTGTTGGCGCTGGCCCTGCTGTGGGTGCTGCGGCGCTCGGCGCCGCCGACCAAGCCATTGCCGACCGAATGGTCGCTGACGGCCCGGCCGGTGTTCAGCAGCGATGAGCGGCGCGTCTACCGCCTGCTCAAGGAAGCGCTGCCGCACCATGTGATCCTGTCCAAGCTGCCCCTGGTGCGCTTTTGCCAGCCGACCGAGGCGCAGGAAGTGCGCTACTGGTTCGACCTGCTGGGCGCCATCAACGTCACCTTCGCCATCTGTAGCCCCAACGGCCGCGTGCTGGCGGCCGTCGACCTGGACAGCGAACGCGGCATTTCGGGCCGCGGCCTGCAGATCAAGCAGTCGGTGCTGGGCGCCTGCCGCGTGCGCTACCTGCGCTGCGCCATCGACAACCTGCCCAGCGCGGCCGAGCTGCAGCTCCTGGTGCCCTTCAGCAACAGCAACTCGCGTGGCCCGCAGGCCGCGCCGATGCCTGGCACGGTGTCGCCTTCGCGACCCAGCCTCAACGGCAGCACCCCGCGCCGCGCCAGCCGCAAAGGCTTGTGGCAAGACTCGGCCGTGTTCCACGACTCTTTCTTCGCACCCGACAGCCGCTTCGACAACAACGGCATGGTCGATGCGCCGCCCCGCGGACACAGCAGCCACCGTGGCGGCCCGGCCTTCCAGAACTCGGTGCCTTTCGGTGAGCCGCTGAACGCCGACGCGCAATACCCGGACGAGGCGCCCAACGACATCGTCGGCCTGGTGGTCGACTCGCCGCGCTACGGCGGCAGGCTGCCCCGCTGAAGGCGCAGGCCCTTCGGCCAAAGCCTCAGCCCCCACAGCCCCCACAGCCCCCACAGCGCCAGCAGCGCCCAGGCGATACTGCGGCGCCGGACCGAACGAGGTCCGGCGCCGCTTTTTTCTTTTCCCCACCCATGAACCCAGACCTGGACCGCAGCTTCGGCTCCCTGACCCCCGAATTCATGCTTGACGCGCTGGACGCCGCCGGCCTCTACGGCGACGGCCGCATGCTGCAGCTGAACTCCTACGAGAACCGGGTGCTGCAGCTGCACCTGGAAGACGGGCGCATTGCGGTGGCCAAGTTCTACCGGCCCGGGCGCTGGAGCGATGCGCAGATCCTCGAAGAGCACCAGTTCGCGCGCGAGCTGGCCGAGGCCGAGGTGCCCGTGGCCGCACCCTGGGCGCTGCAGGACATCAAGGGCCAGCTGCACCTGGCCGGCACGCCGGCGACGCTGGCCCATTTCGGCGACCAGCGCTTCGCCGTCACCCCGCGCCAAGGTGGGCGGGCGCCCGAGCTGGAAGACCCCGAGGTGCTGCGCTGGATCGGCCGCCTGCTGGCCCGGCTGCACACGGTCGGCCGGCAGCGCCCTTTCGAGCACCGCCTGCGCTGGGCCGGCGCTGAGCCCGGCCGCATGGCCCGCGATCTGCTGGTCGCCCTGGACTGCGTGCCCATCGAAGTCTTCCCCGCCTGGGATGCGGTGGTGCAGGCCTGCCTGAGCCGCATCCAGCACATCTTCGACAGCATCCCGGAGCTGAAGGTGCTGCGCCTGCACGGCGACTGCCACCCAGGCAACATCCTCTGGACGCCCGACCATGGGCCGCATTTTGTGGACCTGGACGACGCCGTCACCGGCCCGGCGGTGCAGGACTTGTGGATGCTGCTCTCTGGCGACGAAGTGGCGGCGCGCCAGCAGCTGTCCTGGGTGCTGGACGGTTACGAGACGGTGGCCGAGTTCGACCGCCGCGAACTGCGCCTGATCGAACCGCTGCGCACCCTGCGCATGATTCACCACAGCGCCTGGCTGGCCAAACGCTGGAACGACCCGGCCTTTCCGCTCGCCTTCCCCTGGTTCGGTACGTCCAACTACTGGCATGACCAGGTCGCCAAACTGGGCGAGCAGCTGGAGGCCATGACGCCCAAGGACGAACGCCCCGTGGATGACTTCCTCGATGAAGGCGGGGTTCAGTTCGATGAGGGTTTCCGCTAGGAAGGTGCGCGTCTTTCGAGCCCCCTGGCATCCAGGATCTGTCGGTCAGCTTTACAGAATCCCGCAGCCCAACAAGCTCCGGGCCCTAACTCCTTGATTCATTGAGCTGTATCAAGCTGGCACGGAACTTGTAACTGAATGTTGCCTTCTCCCCATGGAACGGAGGCCATGTCAAGCCAGCGCTCAGGCGCTGCGCGGGACGTGGCGCTGAGCTGTCGGGTTCTGGTTCAAACCTCTTTGAATGAGCAACTTATGCAATCCAAAAAACTCTTCAGCGCCATGACTCTGGCCTTCGTTGGTGGCCTCTTCACCGGTGGCGCACAAGCCGGCGTTGTCTATAGCGAAGGCTTTGACAACGGTTTCAACGGCTGGACTCGCGGCGATGCCTACTGGTCGGACTGCCAAGGCCAAGGCAATTGCGTTGTCGGCTCCAGCGGGCAGAGTGGCGCCTACTTCAACCTGGGCACCCGCACAGGCCCGGAACCCGACCATCGCTTCTTCATCAGCTCCGTCTTCGACATTGCCGCCAACAGCGATTACACGCTCCAGTTCTACGTGCAGGACGACTACGCAGGCTATGCACCCTACAACGTGCCCATCCAAGCGCAGATCAACGGCAGCAATGTCGGTGGCATCGTCAAGGCTGCCACAGGCGGCTGGAACCTGATCAGCTTGAGCTGGAATTCTGGCGCTGCCACAACAGCTCAAATCACACTGAAGAACGAATACCAACTTTCGGGCTACTACCAAGGCGGCGGCTGGCTCGACTGGGGCTACGGCAATGACTTTGGGGTCGATTCGATCTCCTTGACTGGCGCTGCCCCCGCATCCAACCACGTGCCAGAGCCCGCGACGCTGTCGCTGGTGGCCCTGGCCTTGCTGGGCGTTTGCGCCGGCCGTCGCCGCTCAGTCTGAGCGCGCGCTCCGCATGAAAAAGCCCGCCAGATGGCGGGCTTTTTTCATCGAGCAGGACGTTGAGGAAACATCAGCCCAAGAGCATGGCGTTGACACGGCGCACGTAGGCGGCCGGGTCTTCCAGATGGCCGCCCTCGGCCAGGACAGCCTGGTCGAAGATCACCTGGGCCAGATCGTCGAACTGGGCGGCGCCGTCCAGCTTCTTGATCAGTGCGTGCTCGGCATTGATCTCCAGGGTCGGTAGCGAGGTGGGCGCGGCTTGACCGGCCTGCTTGAGCAGGCGGGCCAGATGGCCGCTCATATCGCCCTCTTCCACCACGATGCAGGCGGGCGAATCGACCAGACGGGTGGAGACGCGCACATCCTTGGCGCGGGCCTTCAGCGCTTCCTTCAGGCGGTCCAGCAGGGGCTTGAAGGTTTCAGCCGCTTCCTCGGCCTTCTTCTTTTCCTCTTCGTCCTGCAGCTTGCCCAGGTCGATGGCGCCCTTGGCCACCGATTGCAGCGGCTTGCCTTCGAACTCGAACAGGTGGGACAGCATCCACTCGTCCACGCGGTCGGTCAGCAGCAGCACCTCGATGCCCTTCTTGCGGAAGATCTCCAGCTGCGGGCTGTTCTTGGCGGCGCTCAAGCTGTCGGCGGTGATGTAGTAAATCGCCTCCTGGTCTTCCTTGGCGCGCTTCAGGTAGTCGGCCAGGGACACGCCTTCGTCGGCATGAGTGGAGGCGAAGCGCAGCAGCTTGGCCAGGCGCTCCTGGTTTTGATGGTCTTCGCCGATGCCTTCCTTGAGCACCTGGCCGAAGTCCTTCCAGAAGTCAGCGTACTTGGCGCGATCGGCTGCGTCCTCGCTGTCGGCCAGCGATTCCAGCATGCCCAGCACGCGCTTGGTCGAACCCTCGCGGATGGCCTTCACATCGCGGCTTTCCTGCAGCAGCTCGCGGCTGACGTTGAGCGGCAGGTCGGCCGAGTCGATCACGCCCTTGACGAAGCGCAGATAGACCGGCATCAGCGCCTCGGCGTCATCCATGATGAAGACGCGCTTGACGTAGAGCTTGACGCCACCGCGCTTGTCGCGGTTCCACAGGTCAAACGGCGCCTTCTTGGGGATGTAGAGCAGCTGGGTGTACTCGCTGCGGCCTTCCACGCGGTTGTGGGTGTGGGCCAGCGGCGCCTCGGTGTCGTAGCTGATCTGCTTGTAGAACTCGTCGTACTGCTCTTGCGTGATCTCGCTCTTGGAGCGCGACCACAGGGCCGAGGCCTTGTTGACCGACTCCCACTCGTCCTTGAGCACCTGTTTGGCGGCCTCGGCATCCCACTCTTCCTTCTTCATCAGGATGGGCAGGGAGATGTGGTCGGAGTACTTGCTGATGACCGACTTCAGGCGCCAGGTCTTGAGGAACTCATCCTCGCCCTCGCGCAGATGCAGGATCACATCGGTGCCGCGGCCGGCCTTGGTGATGGTCTCCACCTCGTAGTCGCCTGTGCCCTCGGACGTCCAGCGCACGCCCTCTTCGGCCTTCAGGCCGGCGCGACGGGTTTCGACCGTGATGCGGTCGGCGACGATGAAGCCCGAGTAGAAGCCCACGCCGAACTGGCCGATCAGGTTGGCATCCTTCTTCTGGTCGCCCTCCAGCTTGGCCATGAACTCGCGCGTGCCGCTCTTGGCGATGGTGCCCAGGTGGGCAATGGCTTCCTCGGCGCTCATGCCGATGCCGTTGTCGCTGATGGTGACGGTGCGGGCGGCCTCGTCAAACGAGACCCGAACCTCCAGGTTCGGCGTGTCCTCGAAGAGCTCGGCATGGTCCAGCGCTTCGAAGCGCAGCTTGTCGCAGGCGTCCGAGGCATTGGAGACCAGCTCGCGCAGGAAGATTTCCTTGTTGGAATACAGCGAATGGGTGACGAGGTGCAGGATCTGCTTGACCTCGGCCTGGAAGGCATGGGTTTGTTTTTGTGTCATGGCGTGCCCGTGGATCTTTGAAAAACAAAAGACAAACAAGAAGACGAGGGGCGCGGAACGGCTTGCCGCCCGCACTGGTGAGCGGGATGTGGGGACGCGCGCGTGAGCTTCAAGAGCCCGGGCTGCAAGTTTTGCCGGGCGGCCCGGTGGGGCTGCGAAAATCCCGCCCCATGAATCCCGCTGCTGCCGACGACAAAGAATCCCTGACCCCGCGCGCCCGCGCCATCCTGTACTGGATGGATCTGGCCGGCGTGGCCGTGTTCGCCAGCAGCGGCGCCCTGGCCGCCATGCAGGCCGGGCTGGACCTGTTCGGCGTGCTGGTGCTGGCCGCCATCACCGCCATCGGCGGCGGCACCCTGCGCGACCTGCTGCTCGGCCGCCACCCCATTTTCTGGATGACGGACACGCGCTACATCAAGGTGATCGGCCTCACCGCCCTGCTGACCGCCCTGGCCGCCAGCCGCTGGAGCCAGGCCCTGGCCAGCGGCCATGTCGCCCTGGTGCTGGCCGACACCCTGGGCCTGGCCTTGTTCGCCTTGTGCGGCGCCGAGATCGCCGAAGAGGCCGGCAAGCCACGGCTGGTCGTGGTGCTGCTGGGCACCATCACCGCCAGCGGCGGCGGCGTGCTGCGTGATCTGCTGACCGGCCAGGTGCCCCTGCTGTTGCGCCGGGACATCTACGCCAGCGCGGCCATCGGCGGCATTGCGGCCTATCTGCTGCTGCGGGCCCTGGGCCTGCCGCGCCAGATCGCCTTCTTCAGCGGCATGCTGGTGGTGGCGGCGCTGCGCCTGGCTTCGCTGCAGCTGGGCTGGCAGCTGCCGGCGCCCCAGTTGCAGGCCTGATCGAGCCCGCAGGCTCAGTACGACAGCGTGCGCTTGGCCACGTCGACCTTGAGCAAGGCCTTGCTCAGGGCGCCGCTGGTGGCCCGGGCGTAGTCCATGGCCCAGGCCGGGTCGCTGAAGGCCGCCGGGCCCACGGCCGCGGCCACGCCGAGGATCTTGTCGGCCAGCAAGACCTTGCCCGAGCCGCGCATGGGCTCGCACTCGTTCTTGACGTACTGCTCGTCCAGCCACTTGCGGGCGGCTTCAAAGCTCAAGACTTCCTCGGCATCCACCACCAGATCGAACTGCTGGAGCGGGCTGAACACGACCTTCACTTCACTGCGCATCGCGGGCCTTTCAGGGCTGGAACGGCCCGATTCTGGCTCAGAACCGGGCCGCCGGGCAGGGACTCAAATCACGCGCGCGCCGCCTTCACCGCGGCACTGAGCACCTCCAGCACTTCGAGCGAATCGTCCCAGCCCAGGCAGGCGTCGGTGATGCTCTTGCCGTACTCCAGCTTCCGGGCATCGTCCTTGCCCGGCGTAAACTTCTGGGCGCCGTCGTGGAGATGGCTTTCGACCATCACGCCGAAGATGCTCTGGCTGCCAGCGCGAATCTGCGCCGCCACATCGCGCGCCACCTCGAGCTGACGCAGGTGCTGCTTGGAGCTGTTGGCATGCGAGCAATCCACCATCAGCGTGGTGTCCAGCTTGGAGGTGGCCAGGTCCTTGCAGGCAGCAGCCACGTTCTCGGCGTCGTAGTTGGGCGCCTTGCCGCCACGCAGGATCACATGGCAGTCCTTGTTGCCCTTGGTCTCGACGATGGCGACCTGGCCGTTTTTGTGCACCGAGAGGAAATGGTGGCCGCGGGCGGCCGCCTGGATGGCGTCGGTGGCGATCTTGATATTGCCGTCGGTGCCGTTCTTGAAACCGATCGGGGCGGAGAGGCCCGAGGCCAGTTCGCGGTGCACCTGGCTCTCGGTCGTGCGCGCGCCGATGGCGCCCCAGGAGATCAGGTCGCCGATGTACTGGGGCGAGATCACGTCCAAGAACTCCGAGCCGGCCGGCACGCCCAGGCGGTTGATCTCCAGCAGCAGCTGGCGGGCGATGCGCAGGCCTTCGTCGATGCGGTAGCTCTCGTCGAGGTAGGGGTCGTTGATCAAGCCCTTCCAGCCCACCGTGGTGCGCGGCTTCTCGAAGTAGACGCGCATGACGATCTCCAGCGTGTCGGCGTACTTCTCGCGCTCGAGCAACAGGCGGCGCGCGTACTCCAGCGCCGCGGCCGGGTCGTGGATGGAGCAGGGGCCAATGATGACCAGCAGGCGGTCATCCTTGCGCTGCATGATCTTGCGGATGCTCTGGCGCGTGCCAGCGATCAGCTGCTCCATCGGCGTGCCGCGGATCGGGAAGAAACGGATCAAGTGCTCCGGCGGCGGCAGCGGCGTGATGTCGACGATGCGCTCGTCATCGGTCGCGCTGGTCTTGTCCTCTTGCGAGTACCAGCGTTCAGCCTGAATCTCCGGTTTGGCGGACTTGGCATTCATGGGCGTGACTCTCACTTTCCGTGGTCTGTGTTCGATGCAGCGCGGCTCAAGAGACGAAAAAAAACCGCCGGATGGTGGACCCGGCGGTTTCTTGAGATTTGTGCGCTGTGCTTGCTTGTCTTGCTTGGCTTACGCGCTCACCTCTCGGCCGCCGGTGCGGTCAGAGAACCAAAAAAAGCTAAAGAAATAGGTCTTCGGCGAGTGCATGAGCTGGAATGTAGCACGCAGTTTTTGACAAACGCTCAGCGCCGAACGGGGCACTGAGGTCTTGGCACAACAGGCCTCAGGCGGTGCCGCCCACGGTCAGGCCATCAATGCGCAGGGTCGGCTGGCCGACACCCACGGGCACGCTCTGGCCTTCCTTGCCGCAGACGCCCACGCCCGTGTCCAGCTGCATGTCATTGCCGATCATGGTGACGCGAGTCAGTGCATCTGGACCGTTACCAATGATGGTCGCGCCCTTGACCGGGTACTGGATCTGGCCGTTTTCCACCCAGAAGGCTTCGCTGGCCGAGAAGACAAACTTGCCCGATGTGATATCCACCTGGCCACCGCCGAAGTTGGTGGCGTACAGCCCCTTCTTGATGCTGGCGATGATTTCCTTCGGGTCCTTGTCGCCACCGAGCATGTAGGTGTTGGTCATGCGCGGCATGGGCAGGTGGGCATAGCTCTCGCGGCGGCCATTGCCGGTCGGGGCCACCTTCATCAGGCGGGCGTTCATCGCGTCCTGGATGTAGCCCTTGAGGATGCCGTCCTCGATCAGCACATTGCGCTGCGAGGCGCAGCCCTCGTCGTCAACATTGAGCGAACCGCGGCGGTCGGGGATGGTGCCGTCGTCCAGCACCGTCACGCCCTTGGCAGCCACGCGCTGGCCGATGCGGCCGGCGAAGGCGCTGGAGCCCTTGCGGTTGAAGTCGCCTTCCAGGCCGTGGCCGATGGCCTCGTGCAGCAGCACGCCGGGCCAGCCAGGGCCCAAGACCACGGTCATCTCACCGGCCGGGGCCGGGCGCGAGTCGAGGTTGGTCAGGGCCGCATTGACCGCCTGATCGACATAGCTGGCAATCATCTCGTCGGTGAAATAGGCCAGGCCGAAACGGCCGCCGCCGCCGCCGCTGCCCACCTCGCGGCGGCCGTTGCTCTCAGCAATCACGGTCACCGACATGCGCACCAGGGGCCGCACATCGGCGGCCAGGGTGCCGTCGGCGCGCGCCACCAGCACCACATCATGCTCGGCGGCCAGGCCGGCCATGACCTGGGCCACACGCGGATCCTTGGCCCGGGCCATGCGCTCGGCGCGCTCCAGCAGGGCGACTTTCTCGGTGCTGTCCAGGCTGGCGATCGGGTCGGCCGCGCCGTAGAGCGCACGGCTGGGCGCCACCGTGCCGACGCTGGGCACCTTGACGCGGCGGCTCTGGCCGGCGGCGGCGATGCTGCGCACGGTCAGGGCGGCGTCCATCAGGGCCGCTTCGGAAATATCGTCGGAGTAGGCAAACGCCGTCTTCTCGCCGGCCACGGCGCGCACACCCACGCCCTGGTCGATGCTGAAGGAGCCGCTCTTGACGATGCCCTCCTCCAGGCTCCAGCCCTCGGCACGGGTGGTCTGGAAGTACAGGTCGGCATCGTCAACCCGGTGTTCGGTGATCAGGCGCAAGGCCTTGGTCAGAACATGTTCACTGAGGCCGTAAGGCTCCAGCAATTGGCTGCGGGCTGCTACCAGGCGGGCAAGAGTGGGTTCGCGCGAGATCATGCGAGCCATTGTAGGAGCGGGCGCGGCCGCGCAGGGGCGGCGCCCGATTGGCCCTGCCGCTGAATCAGAACGGCCGCGCGAAGGCCTGGGCCAGGGCGTCGAAGATCACCCGCAAACGCGGCGTGTCGCGCAGCTCGCGGTGGGCGGTCAGCCACAGAGGCAGCGGCTCGATCGGCAGCTCATGCAGCACCTGCTGCAGCGCCGGGTCGCGTTCACCCAGGGCCACGGCGCTGACGGCCAGGCCCATGCCGGCGCGCATGGCCTCCCAGACCACCACCTGGTTGTCACAGCGCAGGCCAAAGAAGCTCACCGGCACCGGCATGCCGGCCGCGGCAAAGCCGCGCAACATGCGGTCCGAGCGGTCGTAGCCCAGCCAGTCGTGCTCCAGGACATTGGCCATCTGCGGCAGGCCGCGACGGGCGATGTAGTCGCGGTGGGCAAACACGCCGACCGGCCATTCGCTGAGCTTGCGCGCCACCAGCATCTCCTGCTCGGGCCGCACCATGCGCAGGGCGATGTCGGCGCTGCGCTGCTGCAAATCCTCCTGCTCGTTGCTGACCACCAGCTCGATCTGCACCTCGGGGTAGCGCTGGCGCAGGGCATGCAAGACCGGCGGCAGGAAATAGGTGCTCACCGTATCGCTGGCGGTCAGGCGCACCGTGCCGGCCAGCGATTGATCGCGCGCGGCCAAGGCCAGGGCCAGCTCCTGCGCGCCCTCACGCATGCGCCGTGCGGCCGGCAGCATGGCCTGGCCGGCCTCGGTCAGGCTCAAGCCCCGGCTGTGGCGCTCGAACAAGGCCTGGCCCAGCGACTCCTCCAGCGCTACCAGCTGCCGGCCCAGGGTGGGCTGGCTCAGACCCAGCTGCGGCGCAGCCCGATTGAGCGAGCCGGCTTCGGCCAGGGCTAGAAAAATCTGCACATGCGACCAATCCAGTGCCATGCGGCCCCCAATTCAAAAATGAATATCTGGATCGCAATATAGCCAGTTCCGAAACACGAAGCCGGCGCCGACACTGCAGCCCTGTCGATGTTTCCCTGACTCCCTCCCTCATGATCCACGCTCAAAGAATGACGGCCCAGATCGACGGCGACTTTGTCGTCTTCCTGATTGGCATGCGCATCAACAAACCCTGGTTGCTGCACAAATGGTGGCCGGTGGCGGCCGCCATGCCGCGCATGCTGGCCGAGCTGCGCGCCCAGCCCGAGCGCGGCCTGCTGCACGCCGAGATGTGGTTCAGCCGCACCGTCATCGGCGTGCAGTACTGGCGCTCGATGGACCAGCTGCTGGCCTACGCGAAAGACCGCCAATCGGCCCACCTGCCGGCCTGGGCGGCCTTCAACAAGGCCGTCGGCAACAACGGCACCGTCGGCGTCTGGCATGAGACCTACTCGGTGCGCGCCGGCGAGCACGAGAGCATCTACCTGAACATGCCGGCCTTTGGCCTGGCCCGGGCGGGTGCACTGCAGCCGGTGCAGCCGCATCGCGACAGCGCGGCTCAGCGCTTGCGGCGTGAGGCCTGATGACTGAAGCCTGAACCCTGAGCCCTGAACCCGACAGGCACAGTGGCACACAGAGCTTCACGGATCTTTACCGCCCAACGGTCACCGCAGCGCGAGCAGGCGGCGTTGTGAACAGCATCAAGCCCGCACTTCCGCGGCTTGATCCCACCCCACCACCCCCTGCCCTCGGGCCGGATCGACACAAGGTCTTCACCCCATGAACGCTGCCGCCACGATGATGACTCGCAAGCTCCGCCTCTCCCTGATCGGCACGGCCCTGCTGGGCCTGATCGCCAGCACCGCCCAGGCCCAGACGCCCGCCACCCCGCGCGTGGACCAGCGCCAGGCCCACCAACAGGCCCGCATCGCCCAGGGCGCCGCCTCGGGCGCCCTGACCGCCCAGGAAACCCAGCGCCTGGAGCGCGGCCAGGCCGCCGTGCAGAACGCCGAAGCTCAGGCCAAGGCCGATGGCACCGTGACCCAGCAAGAGCGCCGTCATCTGCACCGCATGCAGGAGCGCAAGAGCGCGGCCATCCACCGCGCCAAGCACAACGAAAAGACCACGACGGGTCAATAAGGGCCTGAGCGCTGACGTGCTGGCGTCAGACGCCAGCCCACACCCCGCCAGGATCAATCCTCGGCGGGGTTCTTCTTTCGTTCCAAGGCCAGCTCGTAGAGGCGGTTGCGCGAAGCGCCGCTCAACTCGGCCGCCAGGCTGACGGCTTGCTTGAGCGGCAGATCGCGCAGCAAGAGATCCAGCGTGCGCAGGGTCTCGGCCGGCAGGTCCTCGGCCGCGGCCTGGCTGGCGCGCACGGCGTGGAGCACCAGCACAAACTCGCCGCGCTCGCGCTGCGCATCGGCGGCCAGCCAGGCCGGCAAGCTGGCCGCCGGCGCGGTGTGCACGGTCTCGAACTGCTTGGTCAGCTCGCGGCAGACCGTCACCGTTTGTTCCGGGCAGAGCTCGGCCAGCAGCGCCAGCAAGGCCTCGATGCGGTGCGGTGCCTCGAACAGCACCTGGCTGCGCCGGCTGCCCGTCAAAGCCTGCAAGGCGCTGCGGCGCTCGGCGTTCTTGGTGGGCAGGAAACCCGCGAACTCGAAACCTTCGGCCGCCGTGTCGCCGGCCACGCTGAGCGCTGTGACCGTGCTGCTGGCACCCGGCAAGGGCAGCACGCGCAGCCCGGCCCCAGCCACCGCCGCCACCAGCACCGCGCCAGGGTCGGAAATGGCGGGCGTGCCCGCATCGCTGATGTAGGCGATGCGCTCGCCCTGCTTCAGCCGCGCCAGCAAGTCGGCGCTGGCCTCATGCTCGTTGTGCTGGTGCAGCTTGACCAGTGGCTTGTGCAAGCCCAGATGGCGCAGCAGGCCGGCGCTGACCCGGGTGTCCTCGCAGGCCACCGCATCGACCAGGCTCAGCACATGGACGGCCCGCAGGCTGATGTCCGCCAGATTGCCGATGGGCGTGGCCACCACATAAAGCGTGGCTGCAGGATACTGCTGGCCACCCGCGGCGGCTGCAGCCGCCTGCAGGAGCAGGGAGGCATCGATGTTCAAGTGGGTTTCTCCGAAAAAAACGGGCGCGTCGGCCAGCAAGGCAGCCGCAACAGCAAGCAGCGGCACGCCGACGGCGCGCCAGCGCCTGGGCCAGGCCGCCGAGGACGCGGCCCTGCACCATCTGCAGGCCCAGGGCCTGCAATTGCTGGAGCGCAATTATCGGGTCGCCGCCGGGCCGCGCGCCCACGCGGGCGAGGTGGACCTGATTCTGCGCGCCCGCGACGGCACCCTGGTCTTCGTCGAGGTGCGCGCCCGGGCCGGCCTCTCGCACGGCGGCGCGGCGGCCAGCGTCACTGCCCGCAAGCAGGCCCGGCTGATTTACGCGGCCCAGCATTACCTGCTGCGGCACGCCAGCCCACCGCCTTGCCGCTTCGATGTGGTGGCGATCGATGGCGATCAGGTGGAGTGGCTGGTCGCGGCCTTCGATGCGGCTTGAGGAATGCGGGGCCTGCTTCAAGACTCGGCCTCCGCGCCCCGGCGTGCCGGATTGCGCGCCCTGGGCGGCGAACCCAGGGTTTGCCTGCACTCGCTTATGATCCCGCCACATGCTAGAGCAAAGAATCCAAACCCAGTTCTTCGAAAGCGCCGACCTGCTGTACCAGGTGGCAGAGAACCTGTCGCGCCCTCTGGCCGACGCCGCGCAGATGCTGATCGAGGGCATCACCAGCGGTGGCCGCGTGCTCTGCTGCGGTCAAGGCCTGTCGGCACTGGATGCCAGCTACATGGCCGCCCTGCTGGTGGGACGCTTTGAACAAGACCGCCCCGGCCTCGCCGCCTGGGCCCTGGACGGCCAGGCCCACGGCTGCAGCGCCGAGACCGCCCTGACCCGCCAGGTGCAAACCCACGGCCACCCCGGTGATCTGCTGCTGATCTTTGAAGCCCAGCCCGATCAGCAAGCCCGCTGGGCACCGGTGCTGGAGGCCGCTCACGCCCAGGAGATGAGCGTGATCGCGTTGACCGGCAGCCCCACCGACGAAATGCGCGCCCTGCTGCAAGACACCGATGTGCAGATCCGCGTGCCGCACAGCCGCGCCGCCCGCGTGTCCGAGGCCCAGCGTCTGCTGGCGCACTGTCTGTGCGACGCGCTCGACCTGCAATTGCTGGGCGCGAGTGAATGAATGAGCCGGCAGAGCCTTCACGCTCCGCCGCACGTTCCCGCCGCGCCCCTTCTTCACCGACTCACAGCCAAGCCCTGCCCATGAAACTGCTTCAACACCGCAACGCCCGAACCTCGGTCCTGCTGCTCGCGCTGGGCGCAGCCTTCATGTCCACCGCCTGCGCCCCCCTGGTGCTGGGTGGCGCCATGATGGGCGGCGCCCTGGTCGCCACCGACCGCCGCACCTCGGGCACCCAGGTCGAAGACCAAGGCATCGAGTTCAAGACCTCCACGCGCATCCGCGAGCAGGTCGGCGACAAAGGCCATGTCAGCGTCAACGCCTACAACCGCATGGTGCTGCTGACCGGTGAAGTGGCCAGCGAAGCCGAACGCGCCCGGGTCGAGAAGATTGCCGCCGAGGTCGAGAACGTGCGCCAGGTGTTGAACGAAACCGCCGTGCTCGGCAACAGCTCGCTGAGCAGCCGCGCCAGCGACGTGACGCTGTCCAGCAAGATCAAGCTCAGCCTGGTCGACGCCCGCGACCTGATCTCCAATGCCTTCTACGTGGTGGTGGAGCGCGGCACGGTCTACATCATGGGTCGCGTCACCGAGCGCGAGGCCAACCGCGCGGTCGAGATCGCCCGCGGTGTCAGCGGCGTGCAAAAAGTGGTGCGCGCCTTCGAGATCATCAGCGAAGAAGAACTGGCCCGGCTGACGCCCAAGCGCGTCGAGGGCGCCGGTAAGTAAACCGGCAAGTAAACGAGCAAATGAGCCGGCCAACAAGCCGGCGATTTGCTTACTTCAGGCGCTGGATCAGGCTGGACGTGTCCAGCCGGCCACCGCCCGCAGCCTGCACATCGGCATAGAACTGGTCGACCACGGCCGTCACCGGCAGGCGCGCACCGTTGCGACGCGCCTCGTCCAGCACCAGACCGAGGTCCTTGCGCATCCAGTCGACGGCAAAGCCGAAGTCAAACTTGCCGTCGACCATGGTCTTGCCGCGGTTGTCCATCTGCCAGCTCTGGGCCGCGCCCTTGCCGATGACATCGAGCACCTGCTTCATGTCCAGGCCGGCCTTGTCGCCAAAGGCGATGGCCTCGGCCAGACCTTGCACCAAGCCGGCAATGCAGATCTGGTTGACCATCTTGGCCAGCTGACCCGCGCCCGACTCGCCCACCCGTGTCACCGCCTTGGCCATGGCCAGGGTCACCGGGCGGATCTGCTCGAAGGGCTCGGCATCGCCACCGCACATCACCGTCAGCACACCGTTGACGGCACCGGCCTGACCGCCCGAGACGGGCGCATCGATGAAGTGCAGACCCAGACGGCGCGCCTCGGCATGCAGTTCACGGGCGACCTCGGCCGAGGCTGTGGTGTGATCCACAAACACCGCGCCCGGCGCCATGCCGGCGAAGGCGCCTTGCTCGCCCAGCACCACCGAGCGCAGGTCCTCGTCATTGCCCACGCAGGCAAACACGATGCGCGCACCTTGGGCCGCTTCGCGCGGCGTGGCGGCGGCGCAGCCGCGCTCTTGCCCCTCTTGAGCCACCCAGGCCTCGGCCTTGCTGGCCGTGCGGTTGTAAACCGTCACCTGGTGGCCGGCGCGGGCCAGATGGCCGGCCATCGGGTAGCCCATCACACCCAGGCCCAGAAAGGCCACAGGCTGAGAAGGAATGGCATCGTAGGAGCGCGCGGCGGCGCCGGTGGGGAGATGGGGGTGGGTGGTGGCAGCGTTCATGCCCCGACTCTAAACCAGGACAGGAACGCAGCCGAGGTCGGCCGCGAGCTCAGAGGATGGTGAAGTGCTCGGTGCCGGTGCTCAGATCGCCGGAACGCGCGCGCTCGCTGTTGAGCTTGATCTGCAGACGCAGGTCGTTGACCGAATCGGCATTGCGGAGCGCGTCTTCGTAGGTGACCTTGCCGCTCTCGTAGAGATCGAACAAGGCCTGATCAAAGGTCTGCATGCCCTGCTCGCGCGAGCGCTTCATGATCTCCTTGATCTCGCCGACCTCGCCCTTGAAGATCAGGTCGGACACCAGCGGCGTGTTGAGCAGGATCTCGACCGCCGCCACCCGGCCCTTGCCCTCGCGGCGCGGCAGCAGGCGCTGCGAGACCAGGGCACGCAGATTGAGCGACAGGTCCATCAGCAGTTGGCTGCGCCGCTCTTCGGGGAAGAAGTTGATGATGCGGTCCAGCGCCTGGTTGGCGCTGTTGGCGTGCAGGGTGGCCATGCAAAGGTGACCGGTTTCGGCGAAGGCCACGGCATGCTCCATGGTCTCGCGGTCGCGCAGCTCGCCCATCAGGATCACATCGGGCGCCTGGCGCAGGGAGTTCTTCAGGGCCGACTCCCAGCTGTCCGTGTCGATGCCAACCTCGCGCTGGGTGACGATGCAGTTCTTGTGCGGATGCACGAACTCGATCGGGTCTTCGATGGTGATGATGTGGCCGAAGGTGGTCTGGTTGCGCTCATCGATCATGGCGGCCAGCGAGGTGCTCTTGCCCGAGCCGGTGGCGCCCACCACGATCACCAGGCCGCGCTTGAACTGCACCACCTCGCGCAGCACCGGTGGCAGGTCCAGCGAGGCAATGGTCGGCAGATCGGCCGGAATCGTCCGCAGCACCAGGCCCACCGAGCCCTGCTGCAAAAAGGCATTGACGCGGAAGCGGCCAATGCCTTGCGGCGAGATGGCGAAATTGCATTCCTTGTTGCGCTCGAACTCGGCCGCCTGCTTGTCGTTCATGATGGAACGCGCCAGCTGCAGCGTGTGCTGGCCGGTCAGGGGCTGGGGCGAGACCTTGGTGACCTTGCCGTCGACCTTGATGGCGGGCGGAAACTCGGCCGTGAGGAACAGATCCGAGCCCTTGCGCGAGATCATCAGGCGCAGCAGATCGTTGATGAATTTCGAGGCCTGATCGCGTTCCATGAGTGAGTCGTCCTAACCGTCTGCTTGAATTGACCGGCGGCAATGTAGCAGGCTCGCAAGCGGGTGATGGGCTGATTTGCCCGGAAAGTTCTGCCGTCACTCCCATGGCTTTGCCATAGGAGTGACGTCAAACTTCCCAGGATTTCATCCTGGGAAGTTTTCCGGAAATTTGGCTTTGGCGCGGGCTTCGGCGGCTGAGATGATGTTGCGGCGCACCAGGTCGGTGAGGTTCTGATCCAGGGTCTGCATGCCCACGCTGTTGCCGGTCTGGATGGCCGAGTACATCTGCGCGACTTTGTTCTCGCGGATCAGATTGCGAATGGCCGAGGTGCCCAGCATGATCTCGTGCGCCGCCACCCGGCCCGAGCCGTCCTTCAGCTTGCACAGGCTTTGCGAGATCACGGCCACCAGGGATTCGGACACCATGGCCCGCACCATTTCTTTTTCAGCAGCAGGGAACACATCGACGATCCGGTCCACGGTCTTGGCGGCGGACGAGGTGTGCAAAGTGCCGAAGACCAAGTGGCCGGTTTCCGCCGCGGTCAGGGCCAGGCGGATGGTTTCCAGGTCACGCATTTCACCGACCAGCACGGCGTCCGGATCTTCGCGCAGCGCCGACTTCAGCGCGTTGGCAAAGCTCATGGTGTGCGGGCCGACCTCACGCTGGTTGATCAGGCTCTTCTTGGACTCGTGCACGAACTCGATCGGGTCCTCGATGGTCAGGATGTGGCCGTACTCGTTCTCGTTGAGGTGGTTGACCATCCCGGCCAAGGTGGTGGACTTGCCCGAGCCCGTGGGGCCGGTCACCAGCACCAGGCCGCGCGGGCGCAGGGCCAGCTCGGCAAAGATCTTGGGGGCGTTAAGCTGCTCCAGCGAGAGGATCTTGCTCGGGATGGTCCGGAACACGGCGCCGGCGCCGCGGTTCTGGTTGAAGGCATTGACCCGGAAGCGCGCCAGGCCTTGGATCTCAAACGAGAAGTCCACTTCCAGCGACTCTTCGTAGATCTTGCGCTGCGAGTCGTTCATGATGTCGTAGACCATGTCGTGCACCTGGCGGTGTTCCAGGGCTTCGACATTGATGCGACGCACATCCCCATGCACGCGAATCATCGGTGGCAAGCCGGCCGAGAGGTGCAAGTCGGAGGCCTTGTTCTTGACCGAAAATGCGAGCAGTTGGGTGATGTCCATGATTGAGAGAAAGAGCCTGGGTCATTATGGCGACGATAGCGAACAACATACAAGAACAGCACCATCGCATCGCCGCCGCCTGCGAGCTTGCGGGGCGCGCGCAGCATAGCGTGAGCCTGCTGGTCGTCAGCAAGACTTTCCCGGCGGCGGCGGTGCGCGAGGCCCATGCCGCGGGCGAGCGCGCCTTCGGCGAAAACTATGTGCAAGAGGGCCTGGACAAGATCGCCGAGCTCGCAGACCTCCGATCGCAGCTGGCCTGGCACCTGATCGGCCCCTTGCAGAGCAACAAGACCCGGCCGGTGGCCGAGGCCTTTGACTGGGTGCACAGCGTGGACCGGCTCAAGACCGCACAGCGCCTCTCGGAGCAGCGCCCGGACACCTTGCCGCCGCTGAACATTTGCTTGCAAATCAATATCAGCGGCGAGGCCAGCAAGAGCGGCATCGCCCCGGCCGATCTGCCCACGCTGGCCCGTGCGGTGGCCGCCTTGCCGCGCCTGCGCCTGCGCGGCCTGATGGCGGTGCCGGAAGCGGCCGCAGACTTTGAAGCACAGCGCCTGCCGCACCGTGCCCTGGCCCATCTGCTGGCCGACTTGAAGCAGCAAGACCCGACCCTGTTCGGCGGTCTGGACACCTTGTCCATGGGCATGAGCGCCGATCTGGAGGCGGCCGTGCTGGAAGGCGCCACGATGGTGCGCATCGGCTCGGCCATCTTCGGCGCGCGCAGCTATCCCGACAAAAGCCCCAGCAGCAGCAGCACACCCGCGTGATCCCGCGCTACCAGCAGCTGGCCGATGAATTGGCCGGCATGATCGCGCAAGGTGCACTGCGCGCCGGCGACCGCCTGCCCTCGGTGCGCCAGACCTGCCAAAGCCGCGGCCTCAGCGCCGCCACGGTGTTCCAGGCCTACCACCTGCTGGAGGCGCGCGGCCTGGTCCAAGCCGCGGCGCGCTCGGGTTACTTCGTCAGCGCCCACGCGGGGGCAGCGCAAAGTCCGACGCGACCGTCGCCCGCAAGCGATGCCACGCCTCGAACCATCAGCGAACAAATCTTCGAGCTGCTGCAGAGCAGCCGCGAACGCGGGCTGCTGCCCCTGGGCTCGGCCTTTCCCGCCACCGAGCTGTTCCCGCTGGAGCGCCTGCGCCTGGCCCTGGGCGCCGGCATGCGCAAGCTGGAACCCTGGCAGATCAGCGCCGAGCTGCCCCTGGGCCTGGAAACCCTGAGGCGCCAGATCGCCCTGCGCTATCTGCGCCTGGGCTTGCGCGTGGCGCCGGAGGACATCGTCATCACCAACGGCGCGCTCGAAGCCCTGCAGCTCTGCCTGCAGACGGTGACCCGGCCAGGTGATGCGGTGCTGGTGGAATCGCCCTGTTTTTATGCCGCGCTGCAGGCGCTAGAGCGCTTTGGCCTGCGCGCCATCGAGGTACCCACCGACCGCACCGAGGGCGCCGATCTGCAGGCCATGGCCCGCCTGATCGCGCAGCACCGGCCGCGCGCCTGCTGGCTGATGAGCAGCTTCCAGAACCCGCTGGGCTGCACCCTGCCACCCGACAAGAAGCGCGCCCTGGTGGCCTTGCTGGAAGCCGAAGACGTGGCCCTGATCGAGGACGATGTCTATGCCGAGCTGCACCACGGCGCGGAGCCGGTGCTGCCGGCCAAGGCCTTCGAGCAGCGCGGCGGTGTGATGCACTGCGGCTCGTTTTCCAAATGCCTGGCGCCGGGCTATCGCATCGGCTGGGCCCTGGGCGGGCGCTGGGCGCCGCAGCTGCAGCGCAGCAAGCTGATGAGCAGCCTGAGCAGCTCCCTGCCGGCGCAAGCCGCCCTGGCCGAGTATCTGCAGGACGGCAGCTTCGATGCCCATCTGCGCCGCCTGCGCGAGGCCCTCGCGCGCCAGATGCGCCGCATGGCCGCCGCCCTGGCCCAGCACATGCCGGCCGGCAGCCGGGTCAGCGAACCGGCCGGCGGCTACTTCCTCTGGCTGGAGCTGCCCGATGGCTGCGACAGCCTGGCCTTGCTGCCGCGGGCGCGCGAACAAGGCTTCAGCCTGGCGCCGGGGCCGCTGTTTTCGGCGCAGGGTGAGTTTGCCGCCTGCCTGCGCCTGAACTGCGGCCACCCCTGGGGCCCGGCTTGGGAAACTGCCATCGCCGCGCTCGGCGACATGGCCCGAGCGCAGCTGGCGCAGCGCTGAGCGCACGCTCCGCTGCGCTGCTCCATATGTTTTCGGGCAGCTCTGCGCCTGTGCCCGGCCGGAGGTGACGGGGATAATCCCGCCATGCCTTCCCTACCGATTCTTGCCCGTGCGCGCCTGGCCGCAGCGGGCCTGCTGCTGAGCCTGGTCTGCGCCGCCTCAGCCTATGCAGCTCCAGTTTCCCCGGCCCCCGCCGCCACCGTCGAAGACAGCATCGCCCAACGCACCCTGGCCTGCACCCAATGCCATGGCCAGCAAGGCCGCGCCGCCGCCGACGGTTACTACCCGCGCCTGGCCGGCAAGCCGCAGGGCTATCTCTTCAAGCAACTGCTCAACTTCCGCGATGGCCGGCGCCACTACGGCCTGATGAGCGATCTGGTCGACCCCTTGAGCGATGCCTATCTGAACGAGCTGGCGGGCTACTTCGCCAACCTGCACCTGCCCTACCCACCGCCGCAGACCCCGGCCCTGCCGGCTGCGGCCCTGAGCCGCGGCCAAGAGCTGGTGCTCAAAGGTGACCCAGCGCGCAAGCTGCCGGCTTGTGTGCAATGCCATGGCCAGCAGCTGACCGGCGTCCAGCCCTTCATCCCGGGTCTGCTGAGCCTGCCGCGCGACTACCTCAACGGCCAGCTCGGCGCCTGGCGCAGCGGCCAGCGCCGCGCCGTGGCGCCCGACTGCATGGCCTGGATCGCCAAGCAGCTCAAGGAAGAGGAGATCAACGCCATCTCGCATTGGCTGGCCGGCCAGCCCATGCCCGCCGGTGCCCGCCCGGCCGAGAGCCTGCCTGCGCCCCTGCCCATGGAATGCGGGGGGCTCAAGTAAATGAAGCTCCGCTACAAGATCCTCGCCGCGCTCGCCGCCGGTCTGCTGCTCGCCGCCCTGGCGGTACAGCGCCTCAACCACCTGGACGAGAGCGCGCCACGCAGCACACCCTTCCAATCGAGCCCGGACCTGGTCGAGCGCGGCGCCTACCTGGCCCGCGCCGGCAACTGCATGGGCTGCCACACCGCCCGTGGCGGCGCCGAGTACGCCGGCGGCCGCGCCATCCCCACGCCCTTCGGCAGCGTCTTCAGCTCCAACCTCACACCCGATGCCGAGACCGGCCTGGGCCGCTGGAGTGCCGATGAATTCTGGGCCGCCCTGCACAACGGCCGTGGCCGCGACGGCCGCTTGCTGACGCCCGCCTTCCCCTACGACAACTACGCCCTGGTCACGCGCGAAGACGCCGATGCGCTGTTCGCCTACCTGCAAAGCCTGCCCGCCGTGGCCCAGCCGCGGCGCGAACATGAGCTGCGCTTCCCCTACAACACGCAGGCGGCGCTGGCGGTCTGGCGGGCGCTGTACTTCCGGCCGGCCGTGTTCCAGCCCGATGCGCAGCGCTCGGCCGAATGGAACCGTGGCGCCTACCTGAGCCAGGGCCTGGGCCACTGCAATGCCTGCCACGCCAGCCGCAACAGCCTGGGCGCCACCGCCGGCCTGAACGATTTCTCCGGAGGCATGCTCGATGCGCTGGGCTGGTACGCGCCCTCGCTGCACGATCCGGCCGAAGGCAGCGTCGCCCGCTGGAGCGCACCCGCCCTGCAGCAGTGGCTGAAAAGCGGCCGCAACGATCAGGCCAGCGCGCTCGGGCCCATGAGCGAGGTGATCCGCGGCAGCACCCAGCACCTCAGCGATGCCGATCTGTCCGCCATGGCCAGTTATCTGCAAAGCCTGCCGCAGCACAGCAAGCCCGCCGCAGCGCCCGAGCGCCGCCCCGAGCTCAAGCTGCGCGAGCAAGGCGCCCAGCTGTTTGCCGACCACTGCGCCAGCTGCCACGGCGTGCAAGGCCAGGGCGTGCCCGGCATCTACCCGGCCCTGGCCGGCAACCGCGCGCTGCTGATGGCCAACCCGGCCAATCTGCTGCGCATCATCCAGCGCGGCGGCTTCGCGCCCTCGACCGCCGGCAACCCGCGGCCCTTCGGCATGCCGCCTTTCGCCGGCGTGCTCAGCGACACCGAGCTGGCGGCGGTGGCCAGCTATGTGCGCACCGCCTGGGGCAACCAGCCCCAGGGCGCGCCCGATGTGCGGCCGCTCGATGTGCTGCAGGCCAAGGACCAGCGGGTCGACTGACGGAGCGGCCCGCGAAACGGTAGTTCTTCACGCGAGGCCGGCATGCCTCGCCAGCGGGGCCTGCGCGTAACCGCAGCGTCACACGGCAACTTCAGACTGCGCGGCGTTTCCAGGCATCAAGCCGATGCCTGCCGCCCATCTTGGAGTTGTGATGCCGCATCCCCGGCCCCCGGTTCGATCCTCGCGATCGGCCTTTTTGTCCCGCCTGCCCGCCCTGAAATTCTGGGCCGGCCTGTCGATTGCCCACAGCCTGGCCCTGTCCTTCGGCCTGCTGGTAATGGCCCTGGCCGGCCTGGGCGCCCTGTCCATCCTGCGCCAGCAGGAGATCGATGCCAAAGCCCAGGCCATCAGCGCCGTGCACCTGCAAGGCGTGGCCGACAGCCTGCGTCTGGCCGAGCTGGCCACGCGCCGGCACTCCCTCGACTACCTGATGGCCATGAGCGAGCGCGAACGCCTGCCCGAGGTGGAGGCGCAGCTGCAAGCCGTGGATGCCGAGCTGGAACAGCTGCGCAGCCGCTACGCCGCACAGAAGCAAGACCTGACCCCCGAGCACCCGGAGCGCCGCATCCTGGCCGATGCCGAGCAGGCCTTGCGCCACTACGGCAGCTTGCGCCAGGGCGTGCAGGCCTTTGCCAAGATGGGCGCCAGCGGCGCGGCCATCGACCTGATCAGCAGCGAAGGCGCGCGCCGTTTTGCCGATGCGCGCAGCCTGCTGCTGCAGCTAACCGATCTCAACCTGCAGGCAGCGCAGTCCGAGGCCGCCCAGGCCCATGCCACCTACCAGCAAAGCCGGCGCCAGATGCTGGGGCTGATTGCCGCCCTGGTGCTCACGGCCACCCTGCTCGGCTGGCGGGTCACGCGTGCCATCACCCGGCCCTTGCGCGATGTGGTGCAGCTGGCCAGCGATGTGGCGGCGGGCAATCTGAGCCGCAGCACGCCGGCCGGCGCCGAGGCGCACAACACCGAGCTGGGCCGCATGAACCGCGCCCTGGCCACCATGACCCTGCGCCTGCGCGACATGGTCGAAGCCGTGCGCCAGGGCGTGGAGACGGTCAGCATCACCTCGACCCAGATCTCCAGCGGCAACCAGGACCTGTCGCGCCGCACCGAAAGCTCGGCCGAGCGCCTGCACGCCACCACCTTGCGCATGAGCGCCATGGCCGCCAGCCTGCGCCAGAGCCAGGGCAGCGCGGCCACCGCCGCACGCATGAGCGCCGCCGCCGCCGCCCAGGCCGAGGCCGGCGGCAGCGCCGTGCAGCAGATGGTGCAGGACATGGGCGAGATCCGCGCCACCGCCCACCAGATCGGCGAGATCACCGGCGTGATCGACGGCATCGCCCGCCAGACCAACATCCTGGCCCTCAACGCCGCCATCGAGGCCGCCCGCGCCGGTGCCCAGGGCAAGGGCTTTGCCGTGGTGGCCGCCGAGGTGCGCCAACTGGCCCAGCGCAGCAGCCAGGCCGCGCAGGAGATCAAGCAGCTGATTGCCGCCTCGGTGGACAAGGCCGAAGCCGGCGCGGCGCGCGCGGCCGGCGCCGGCACGCAGATGGCCGCCATCGTCGCCGGCGTGTTCGAGGTGCGCGATCTCATGCACAGCATGCAGACCGCCGCGCAAGAACAAAGCCAGCATGTCGACCAGGTCGAACAGGCCATGCAAGCCCTGGAGCAGATGACCGAGCAGAACGCCGCCCTGGTCGAGCAGTCCACCGCCGCCTCCGCGGCCCTGCACCACCAGGCCCACGGACTGGCCGCCAATATGCGGCAGTTCCGCACCGCCGCCTGAATTCGGCGTCAGGGCACGGCGCTCAGCCGCGGGCTTGACCGCCCGGCTGTCGCTTCCGTGCCGACGACAAGCCCCTGATCCAGGGGCTGGGGCGCAGATGCGCGGCGAGCCCGCGCAATTCTTCACGGCACCCTGGCGCCGCGCTGTGCCGAGAGGCAGCCGCGGCGGCAGACTGGCGTCCGCAGTTTCCGTGCGGATCGCCTTTTTGGACCGGACCCTCCGGCCCCGACCCGCCACTGCGACATATGTCACAAGCCGGTCAGGAATCGATGAAATCCCGCATCAAGAACTTCAGCACTGGCGCCGAAAGCCTCCCAGGCGCGGCAAAGCGCCCGATGGCAGTCCACGAGGCCAGCCCGGCCGCCACAACAACCAGTTCTTGAAGACGAGGGATTCATCCATGAACTTTCTGACCCAGCTGCGCATCAGCCAGCGCCTGGCCGTGAGTTACGGTCTGTTGATCCTGCTGCTCATCGCCATCGGCAGCTACGGCGCCCGCACCGCCAGCCATCTGGCCAAGGACCTGGACCTGACGGCCAACTCCAGCCTGGTCAAGATCGCCTCGGCGAACGCCCTGGAAGAACAAGTCAACGTGATCGCCCGCGCCTCGCGCGATCTGCTGCTGCTCGACGAAGCGCGCCAGATCAAGAAGCAAAAGGCCGCCATCGAAGCCGCCCTGGCCGAGAGCGACAAGCAGATCGAGGCGGTCGAGGCCGCCCTCGATGGCGACAAGGAAAAGCAGCTGGTGGCCCAGGTGCGCGAGCGCAAGACCGCCTTCGTCGCAGCCGTGGCCAAGTTCCAGAAGATCCAGAAGGACGGCAGCCCGGACGAGGCCCGCGAGAGCCTGATCACCGATGTGCGCCCGGCCCAGCAGGCCTACCAAGATGGCCTGAAGGGCCTGGTCGAGCTGCAGTTCGAGAGTGCGCGTGATCTGGCCGTCAGCGGCGGCGAGATGGCCCGCAACGCGGTGCTGCTGACCGGCGTGCTGGTGGTGGTGGCCGTGGTCATCGGTGTTGGCGGCGGCCTGGTGATTGCCCGCTCCATCGTGCTGCCGGCCCGCCGCGCCCAGGAAGCCGCCGAGGCCATCAGCTCGGGCGACCTGACCCTGCACATCCAGGCCGAAGGCCATGACGAATTGAGCCAGATGCTGCGCGCCATGAAGGACATGCAGGCGGCGCTGACCGGCGTGGTCAGCAGCGTCAGCGATGCCGCCGGCGAAGTGGCCCAGAACTCCTCGGACATCGCCGACAGCAATGTCAATCTGTCCGATCGCACCGCCCGCTCGGCGGCCAGCCTGCAGAACACCGCCGCCTCGGTGGAACAGATCGCCGCCAATCTGAACGGCGCCAGCGACCTGACCCGCCGCGCCGCTGGCATCGCCACCAAGGCGCGCCAATCGGCCTCGGCCGGCGGTGCGGTGGTGGCCAAGGTGGTGGACACCATGGAAGAGATCAGCGCCAGCTCGCGCAAGATCGGCGACATCATCGGCGTGATCGACGGCATCGCCTTCCAGACCAACATCCTGGCCCTGAACGCGGCCGTGGAAGCGGCGCGTGCCGGCGAACATGGCCGCGGCTTCGCGGTGGTGGCCTCCGAAGTGCGCGCCCTGGCCTCGCGTTCGGCCTCGGCGGCCAAGGAGATCAAGGTGCTGATCCAGGAATCGTCCGTCAAGGTCGAGAACGGCACCGCCCTGGTCAACAACGCCGGCGTCACCATCCGCAGCGTGGTCGACGAGGTCAACAATATGGGCCAGCTGATCGAAGAGATCTCGCACTCGGCCCAGGAACAGGCCGCCGGTGTGGGCGTGGTCAACAACGCCATGAACGAGCTGGACCGCACCACCCAGCAGAACACCACCCTGGTCGACGAACTGGGCCGCTCGACCGATGCGCTCAAGTCCAGCTCCTCGCGCCTGCTCGATGCCGTGGGCTTCTTCCGTGCCGTGCCGGCTTGATTGATCAGTGGACAGGCCAAGCGCCGCACGCACCTCCCCGTCTTCTCTTTTTCACCCCCTTCTTTTCTCTTTCCTTCCTGCAGTCCAAGACCACCATGATGACGAACCTGAACCGCACCTCCTCTTCTTCCATCCTGCGCGCTGCCACCCTGTTCTGCAGCGCCCTGGCCCTGGCCTTCAGCGCCCAGGCTGCAGCCCCGAAGATCATCAAGAAGGTGCCGCCCGAGTTCCCGCGCGAAGCCGAAAAGCAATCCATCACCCGCGGCACCGTGACCGCCAAGATGGCCATCGACGGCGACGGCAAGGTCACCGGCGTGGACATCCTGGAAGCGCAACCGCGCAAGGTCTTCGACCGCTCGGTCACCAACGCCCTGATGGACTGGCGCTTCGAAGCCAGCGGCGAAAAGCAGCACCACGAAGTCAAGCTGGTCTTCAGCAACGAGGACTGATTGCGGACTGAGCACCCTGCCTGCGCAGGGGGCTCAGCCTCAATCAGCGCCGGAGCTCATGCTTGCGCGACGGCCGTGTCACGACGAGCTGCTGCCTGCGCAGTATCGGGTGCCTCGTTCAGTGCGGTCGCGCATGCTTGCGCGACGGCCAAGCAGCCGAAAAAAAGCCCGGTCACGCCGGGCTTTTCTTTTGGGGCCTGACGGCCTGTGCTCAGACCTTGCTGAGGAACTTCGGCGCTGCCCGCTTGAGGCTGGCCTGCTCGTAGGCGTAACCGTAGGCCAGGATCTTGGCCTCTTGCCAAGCCAAGCCGCCGAAGGAAATACCGGCGGGCAGCTCGGACACCAGGCCCATGGGCACGGTCAGGTGCGGGTAGCCGGCCACGGCAAAGGGCGAGGTGAAGCCGCCGCCGGTGAAGTGATCGCCCAGCAGAGGGTCGGTCAGCCAGGCGAGGTTGCCACTGGGTGCGACCACGGCGTCGAGCTGGTGTTCGGCGAACAAGGCGTCCAAGCCTTCCTTGCGGGCATAGCGCTGGTTGGTCTCGACCGCTTGACGGTAGACCTCCGCGTCCAGGCCTTGGGTGGCCTGCGCCATGTCGAACAACTCCTGGTCAAAGAAGGGCATCACGGTCTTGGCATGGGCCTTGTTCCATTCGATCAGGCCAGCCAAGTCCTTGGCCGGCGCATCGGGCTGGTAGGCGGCCAGGTATTCGGCCAGGCCGGCCTTGAGCTCATGCATCAGCACGGTCATTTCGCTCTCGCCGTACTTCTCCTGGTGCGGGATCTTGAGGTCCTGGTCGACCAGCACCGCCCCCTGGGCCTTGAGCACGGCCAGCGCCTCTTCGAACAAGGCATTCACCTGCGGCTGCGGCGGTTGGGCGCTGCGCAGCACGCCGATGCGAGCGCCGCGCAGCGCATCCTTGCGCAGGCCGGCGAGGTAGTCGACCGGCTTGGGCGCGGCGGCGGTGGCGCGGTCCTCAGTGTCGGGCGCGGCCAGCACCTGCAGCAGGGCAGCGGCATCGCGGACATGGCGGGTCATGGGGCCGGCCGTGTCCTGGCTGGCCGAGATGGGGATGATGCCGCTGCGGCTGACCAGGCCCACGGTCGGCTTGAGGCCGACGATGCCGCAGATGCTGGCCGGTGAGGTGATGGAGCCATCGGTCTCGGTGCCCACGGCCAGGGCGCACAAGCCGGCCGCCACGGCCACGGCCGAACCGGAGCTGGAGCCGCTGGGGTTGCGCGCCAGCACGTGGGGGTGGCGGGTCTGGCCGCCGCGGCTGCTCCAGCCGCTGGTCGAGCGGCTCGAACGGATATTGGCCCACTCGCTGAGGTTGGTCTTGCCCAGAATCAGGGCGCCGGCCGCGCGCAGGCGGGTGACGAGAAAGGCATCGCGGCTGGCATGCAGGCCGGCCAGCATCAGGGAGCCGGCCGTGGTGCTCATGGCGTCGGCGGTGGCGATGTTGTCCTTGATCAGCACCGGCACACCGTGCAGCGGGCCACGCGGGCCGCGGCGCTTGTCGCGGCGCTCGCGGTCCAGGGCCTGGGCTTCGGCCAGGGCATGGGGGTTGAGCTCGATCACCGAGCGCAGCTGCGGGCCCTGGCGATCGAGCGTGTTGATGCGGCGCAGGTAGTGGCGGGTCAGGCTTTCGCAGCTGAGCTGGCCGCCGGCCAGTCCTTGCTGGATGGCCTGCAGATCCAGGGCGTCAAAGCGCGCCGAGGGCATGGGAGCCACCGGCAACTGGCTGCCGGCGCCGGCCTGGGCCAGGCCCGCGCCCAGGGTCAGGGAGCCGGCGACAAAGCCGCGGCGGTTGAGGAAATTGGCGGGAGCGTTCATGGCGTCTTGTCCGAATCGAGGGGCGAGGATTCACGGCGGGCTGGCTTGTTCCAGGACTGCGCGACAAGACAGGAGCGGGCATTGTGCCGAGACCGCCCCCGCTTGCGTCCTAGGGCATGCCCGGGCCGGGGCGTCGCAGTGGCGTCATAAAAATCCGGCGGATCAGGTCGGCTGCACTCAAGTTCGGCCCAAGGCGGCCGAAAGCCGATGAATCCCGCCGCCGTCTGCCGCGCTCCCTCGGCCTGTCGCCCAGGCCTTTTGTCGTCATGGCTGAAGTTCCCGCCCCGACCCTGCCCGAGCTCGAAGCTGCGCTTGCCCAGATGGTGCAAGAGCGCTACCCCCACGCGGAGAGCGACGACGAAGCCGAGCTGCAAGCCATGGCGGCGCGCGACTGCGAGTACCTGCTGACCCGCATCCGCATCCTCGAGGCCGAGCTGATCCAGGCCAATGACGAGGTACAGTGGATTGCCCCGGGCCATCGCAGCTCGCCGGCCCAGGCGCTCAAGCGCATCAAGGCCTTGTGCACGCGCTTCCCGGATCTCTTCAGCGCCATGCTGGTGGTGGCGGTCACGCACCCGGCCGTGGCCAAGGAGATGCTGGCGCCGGCCATCAAACAGTTCCGCCGCGACACCGACACCCTCAGCGTCGACGATATGAGCGGCTTGCTGGTGGCGCTGAACAACGGTGCGCAGCAGGCCTTCGAAGCGGTGCTGCGCACGCGCAAGAACGCCGAACGCAAGGGCGGCGGTGGCGGCGCCATGGCCTGGGTCCGTGACTGACACGATGCCCTCCCCGCCGGCTGAGCTGACGCCGGAATCAGTGGCCCCAGGCCAGGGCCAGCTTGTGCAGCACCTGCGCCGGCGTGTTGGCCCGGCTCATGTCCAGCCAGACCACGGTTCCGAGCGCCAGCAGCAAGGCAGCGCACACCGAGGCCCAGCGCAAGCGGCGCTGCAGCTGGCGGCGCTGATGGTAGGCCGCGCCCTGCAACGGGACCTTGGGCGCGGGTACAGGAACGGCCGCGTCCGGGCGGCGCTTGGAGCGCTGCACTCGCACGGCCTGCTTGCGGCCGTCGCGACCGATCACCAGCTCAAAGCTCAGCACCTCGCCCAGCAAGGGCTGCTCGCCGTCGGGCGGGAACGCGGAAATGTGGACAAACAACTCCTCGCCGCCCTCCAGCGGCGCGATGCTGCCGTAGCCGCGCAAGGCAGCCCAGGCAGTCAAACGGCCTTCAAATCTCATGATGCACCCCAATCGACTCCGGGGAGAGCGCGGACCCTGACCGACTCTCCGGGCTGAGGCCGCGGTCACGAACCATCGGGCCTCAGTTCTTGTTCTTGTGGATCTGTATGGGGCGGATGCTGCGCTTGTTGGCCGCGCAAGGCTGCAACAAGGGGTAAGGCGCTGTAAACAGTGCCAAGTTCCTCACGGTTCAGCGCTGCTGGGAGCGTGCGCGCAGAGCCTGGGCTGTGGTTTGCATACCCTCGACCCGCTCACGCAGCAGCTCCAGCCCCTGTTGCTGCTGCGGGCAGGGTCGGCGCGCGCTCAAGAGCTTTTCCTGGCGCGCCAGGCGCTGCCGCAAAAGGCGCTCCTTCTCGCGCACCAAGGCGCGCTCGCGCTCCAGCTCACTGGCGCTGAGTCGATTCCAGGCGGGGCGTTTTCCGGGTGTGTTGGCCATGGCGAAGGTCTCCTGACTCGATCGTTGAGCGGACTGTGGCGAGGGCAGGCACGCGCCTCAAGCCGGATGTGACCGAGCCGGCCAGGCCGGGGACGAAACCGGGTTTTGCAAGCGCGAACTTGGGCGATGCCCGCCTCGCCGTCCGCACTGTGAACGCAGAGGCCCGCCAGCTCCAGCCTGCTGGGACCAAGCCGGGTGGTGGCGGGAGCAAGGCCCCGCCACCGGTCGAAATCCGGGGATTGGCCCCAGCCCGGCGGGGTTTGTTCCCTTTTGCAACGGCGGCCCGCCCGTGGCGGCAGCAGGTCGGCACTTGATCCCAGGACTTCGGCCCTGGATGCCCCGATTTTTAGAGTCGCGGCACCGCCCTGCCCCTGGCCGCAAAGCCGGTCGGACATGGAGCGGTGGAGGCGATCTCCAAGCGATCGCCTCCGGCAGCAAGCACTCCAACCCACTTCCAAACTATTCGGGGGAATGAACCATGGTCAAGAAAACCCATCTGGCTCGCGCGCTAGCCCTGGCCTTCGGCAGCACGGTGCTGATGCTCAGCGTGCCCACGCCGGCACAGGCACAGTCCAACACCGCCGGCTCCATCTACGGCACGGTCAGCGCTGCACCGGGCACCCTGATCCAGCTCGAGAACAAGGCCACGGGCGTCAAGCGCAGCGTGCCCGGTGATGCCAACGGCCGCTTCAACTTCGCCTCGGTGCCACCGGGCAGCTACCGGCTGCAGCTGCTGCGTGATGGCAAGGTGATCGAAACCCGGGATGACATCGAGCTCTCGGCCAGCCAGAACCAGGAGATCAGCTTCACCAGCGCCGGCAACACCCTGGAGGCGGTGCTGGTGACCGGCACGCGCAAGGTCATCGACGTGACCAAGACCAGCAGCAGCACCAGCTTCTCGGCCGAGAAGCTGGCCGCCTTGCCGGTGGCCAAAAACGTCACCGCCGTCGTGCTGCTGGCCCCCAACACCACGGCGGCCGACAGCCGCTATTCGGGCGGCTCCAGCTTCGCCGGCGGCGCGGCCTCGGAAAACGCCTCCTACATCAATGGCTTCCCGGTCACCAACCCTCTCACCCAGCTGGGCGCGAGCGAGCTGCCCTTCGGTGCCATCCAGGAACTGCAGGTGCTGACCGGCGGCATGGGCGCCGAGTTCGGCCGCTCGGTGGGCGGCGTGGTCAACATCATCACCAAGAGCGGCAGCAACCAGTGGGAAGGCGGCGTGATGTTCAGCACCGAGCCGGCAGGGCTGCGCGGCAAGAGCGTGAACCTGGACTACCCGATGACCGGCGCGGCGGTGAACGCCGCGACCGACGGCAAGCTGCGCCGCTTCCGCGCCGATGACCGACTGAGCAAGACCGAAGTGGGCGCCTATGTCGGTGGCCCGCTGATCAAGGACAAACTCTTCCTCTTCATCGCGGCCCAGCAGAACGACAGCAAGAACAGCCGCGTGCGCATGAACAATCTGTCGACCGACAACGCCTCGGTGCTCAAGTGGGGCTGGACCGAGGACAAGGACCGCAGCCAGCGCCTGTTCTCCAAGCTGGACTGGAACCTCAGCGACGAACACCGCCTGGAGCTGAGCGCCATCCGCGACAACTCCACCCGCGACAGCAGCTACTCGGGCTATGACTACAGCACCCTCAGCCGCGTGGCCGGCGCGCCCATCACCCTGAACTACAAGAACATTGCCGGTGAGACCCCCGATGGCGGCGACGTCAACATCCTGAAGTACACCGGCTACCTCACGCCGGATCTGACCGTGACGGCCCTGGTCGGCGAAAGCCGCGTCAAGCACAGCAACGGCATCGCCGGCGCCGACATCTATGACCCGGCCAAGGCCTTGTTCGGCGTACAGTTCCCGGCTGGCACCCAGGCACCCGGGCTGAACTACTTCAACCCCAACCCGCTGGTGGGCTCCTTGATGAGCGGCAAGGACGCACGTGACACCATCAAGAGCAAGCGCATCGACATCGAGTACCAGCTGGGCCGCCATTCCCTGCGCGCCGGCATCGACGACAACAAGCTGGCCTCCACAGCCGCGGGTGACTTCACCGCCGGCGGGGGCACCTGGGCATTCCGCAAGGCCTCGAACCCCAGCGCAGTGCGCCTGGCCGGCAAGACCTTCGACCTGCTGACCGGCGGCCCGGCGCCGACCGCGCTGCAAAAGCAGGGCTTCTATGTCTTGCGAACCCTGTTCAACGACCTGACCGACGCATACTCGGACCAATCTGCGCTGTATCTGGAAGACCGCTGGCAGGTCAACAAACAGCTGCTGCTGACGGCCGGCATCCGCAAGGAGGACTACAACAACCGCAATCACTTCAACGAGAAGTTCATCGACCAGAAGAACCAGATCGCGCCGCGCCTGGCCGCTGCCTTCGATGTGAACGGCGACGGCTCGCTCAAGCTCTTCGCTTCGGCCGGCCGCTACTTCATCCAGATCCCGACCCATCTCGCCGTGCGTGGCGCCAGCCCTTCCACCGGCACCAGCCAGATCTTCGGCTACACCGGCATCGACCCGACGACCGGTGCACCGACCGGCCTGAACCAGGTCTCCGAGCCCCGCTCGGCCAATAACGAGCTGGGTCAGCGCAAGGACGTGCGCCAGATCACCGCCACGAATCTGAAGCCGACCTACCAGGACGAGATCGTCCTCGGTTTCGAGAAGGCGCTGCAGAAGGACCTGGCCTTCGGTGCCCGCCTGACCTACCGCAAGCTGCGCTCGACCATCGACGACTACTGCGACCAGACGCCGATCGACGCCTGGGCCGTGGCCAATGGTGTGGACAACTCGCACTACCCCGGCTTCAACTGCGCCTCGGTCAACCCGGGCGAGAAGGTTGATCTGGATGTGGACTTCGCTGGCGACGGCAAGAAATACCACCGCGTGAGCCTGTCGCCGGAAGAGATGGGCCTGCCCAAGGCCAAGCGCAGCTATGTGGCCCTGGACCTGTTCCTGGAACACGCGCTGCGCAATGGCTGGTACGGCAAGGTCAACTACACCTGGTCGCGCAACTACGGCAACACCGAAGGGCAGACGCTGTCGGATGTGGCGCAGACCGATGTGTCGGCCACCCAGACCTGGGACAACGGCGACGTGATGATCGGCGCCTACGGCCCCCTGGCCAACCACCGCACCCATCAGCTCAAGGCCTACGGCTTCTATCAGCTCAACGACGAGTGGACCATCGGCGGCGCCGCGATCTTGGCCTCGGGTCGTCCCATCAGCTGCCTGAACAATTTCACAACCGCCCCGGGGCAGGGCGCGGGCTCACCGTCGTACCGCTTCCACTACTGCGAGGGCCAGATCTCGCCACGCGGCGCCCTCGGCAATCTGCCCATGGAACAGCGCCTGGATCTGAACCTCAGCTACCAGCCGCGCGCGCTCAAAGGACTGGGCCTGAAAGTCGATGTGTTCAATGTACTGAACCGGCAGCAAGCCATCACCGTGCGCGAAGACCGCAATGTGCCCAACTCGGTGGCCGTGGACGCGGTGGCCAACGGCACCCTCGCCACCGCCGCCGCCCGCGCCGTCAAGCTCACCGTCTCCTACGACGTGAAGTTCTGAAGTGGGACCGAAAGAAGGCCTTGAGGCCTTCCTGACGCCCTCGGAAGGACTGGGCGCCTGCCAGCGCCCAGGCTGAGACGTGCCGAGAGAAGGCCTTGAGGCCTTCTCGACGACATACTTAGGCCAAGCTGCTTGCAAGCAGCTTGGCTGAGACAGAACCGAGGACAGGCCCTGCGGCCTGTCCGACGCCTGTCGAAGGACTGGGCGCCTACCAGCGCCCTGGCTGAGGTGGGACCGAAGGAAGGCCTTGAGGCCTTCCTGACGCCCTCGGAAGGACCGGGCGCCTGCCAGCGCCCGGGCTGAGACAGCCTCGATGAAGGCAGAAATGTCTTCCTCACCCCTTCCCCGGCCACAAGCCCCTGGGCCGCCACAACATCACCCCCACCATCACCACGGCCACCAGCAGCTGGCGCAGGATGGGCGCATCGAGGCGGCCATCGCTCCAGGCCTGCAGCGGCCCGGTCAGGTAACGCAAGGCCTCGGGCAAGACCGACAGCAGCAGCGCACCCAGCACCACGCCCGGCACATGACCCGAGCCGCCCAGCACCACCATGGCCACGATCAGCACCGACTCCTGCAGGCTGAAGGACTCGGGCGAGACATAGCCCTGAAACCCGGCGAACAGGCAGCCAGCCACACCACCCAAACTGGCGCCCACGGCAAAGGCCATGAGCTTGAGCCGGGGGGTGTTCAAACCCATGGCCTGGGCCGCCATCTCATCCTCGCGCAAGGCCTTCCAGGCCCGGCCCAGCCGCGAATCTCCCAGACGCCGACTGATCAAGACCGCCAGCAGTACCAAAGCCAGAAACAGATAGGCATGCAAGGTCACCGGGGCCAGCCACAGCCCCGCGAACAAATCCAGGGGCTGGCCGAAATTCAATCCGGCGATGTGAGGATCGTCGATCTGGCTGATGCCGCGCGCGCCGTTGGTCAGATTGACCGGGTGGCCGAGGTTGTTGAGCAAAAGCCGGATGAGTTCGCCAAACGCCAAGGTCACCACGGCCAGATAGTCGCCACGCAGACCCAAGGTGGGCGCACCCAGCAGGCAGCCCAAGCCCGCAGCCAAGATGGCGCCCGCCGGCAGCAGCAGCCACCAGGGCGCGTGCATGCCGGCCGGAAAACAAGCCCTCACCCAGGCGAAATGCTCGAACAGATGAGGCGAGGCGGCGAGCGCCACCACATAGGCGCCGAGGGCATAGAAGGCCACAAATCCCAGGTCCAGCAGGCCGGCGAAGCCGACCACCACATTGAGCCCCAAGGCCAGCAGCACATAGAGCAAGCCCTGCCCGAACATGCGAACGGGTGCCTGCCCCAGGTGCTGCAGAAGCAGAGGCAGAAGCAGAAGGCCGAGCGCCAGGGCCCAGCGAGGCAGCGGCAGCAGCAGCGGCAGCCGCACGTCCGGCCTCAGCGGGCGCGCCAGACTCGCTCCCGGTCCGCCGCCGCCAGCACCAACAGACCCAGCAAGAGGCAGACGCTGTACTCCACGCCGCCCGAACCATGCTCGCCGACAAACCAGCCGCGGTGCATATGGATCAAGTCGATGCCACCGAGGGCGATCACGGCCAGGGCGGCGGCAGCCCAGCGGACGGCGATCCCCAAGATCAGGCAGCTGCCAGCGATGATCTCGGTGGCCGTGATCAGCCAGACCCAGAGCAGCGGTTCAGGCAGGAAGCTGAACTGGGAAAGGTAGGTCGCGAAGCGCGGAATCGTGCCGTTGAAAATGCGCGTCACGGCATGGGCCATGAACAAGGCCGGGATGCCCAGGCGCAGGACCCACAGGGCCTGGCGCAAGCTGGGCACGGGAAGCAGGGGAAGCTGAACAGACATGGCGGATCGGCGAGGCCGGCAGCCGGCCTCGCGCCGGAGTGCGAAGGAGCGCCACGTTAGGTTGGGCAGCCACGCGCGGCAAGAGGGTCTGCCCGCATGCCCGGCCCCGCCTCAATCAAAGTGCGCCCGCACCTCCTTGACGAAACGCTCGCTGACCGGCACCTGCTCGCCGCTGCACAAGCTCAGGGCATAGGTGCTGTCGCCGGTGACCGCCAGGCTGGCAAAGGCCTTGGGGCGCACCAGGGCCGTGCGATGAACGCGCAGAAACTGCCCTTGCGGCAGGCGCGCCTCCAGGGCCGACAGGGTCGAGCGATGCAGCACCATGCGCCCGGGCACACCCGCCGAGGGCGACTGCAGATGCAGCTCCACATAATTCCCCGCGGCCGCGATCCACTCGATCTCGGCCACGGCGATGCGCTCGACCAGTCCCACCGAGCGTACCGTCAGGAACGGCAGTTCGGGCAGGCCGGTGCCGGCCGCACGGCTGTGCTGCTCGCGCACAAAGGCCTGCAAGGCCTCGGCCTGCAAAGCCGCGCCCTGCTTGAGGCCCAGCATCTGCTCCGCCCGGCCCAACATGGCCGCGAAGCGCTGGTCGTCGAATGGCTTGAGCAGGTAGTCCAGCGCGAACACATCGAAAGCGCTCAACGCATGCTCGTCGTACGCAGTGACAAACACCACCAGAGGCGCCCCCGGCTGCTGCGCCAGCTCGGCTGCAAAGGCCAGGCCGTTCTGCCGCGGCATCTGGATGTCCAGCAGCAGCAGATCGACCTCGCGCTGGGCCAGAGCCACACGCGCCTCGGCGGCGCTGGCACAAGCACCCACACAGCGCCAGTCCGGGTGTTCGGCCAGGGCCAGCTGCAAATTGCTGCGCGCCAGCGCCTCGTCATCAACGATCAGTGCGTTCCACATCTTCACTCGCATCGCGCCAGGGCAGGCTCATCTCCAACACAAACCGCTCGCCCGTGCCGTCGGCTTCAGCGTCGGCATCGGCATCGGCCTCAATCCGCGTGTGCAACTGCGCCGCCGGCCCGTACAGCATGGCCAGGCGCTCGCGTGTGGCACTCAAGCCCAGGCCATGACCGGCGCTCGGCGTGCTGGCTTCGCCGCGCGCGTTCTCGATGCGCAGATGCCAGCGCTCACCCTGGCGATGCAAGGCGAAGTGCACCCGGCCTGCGCCGCCGCTGGCCTCCAGACCGTGGCGGATGGCGTTCTCGACCAGAGGCTGCAAAAGCAAGGGCGGGCAGGCGACCAGATCCCAGCCCGTGGCCTCATCGAGCTGCCAGCTCAGGCGCAAGCCGGCACCAAAGCGAAGGCTTTGCAAGGCCAGGTAGTCGCGCACGAAATCGAGCTCGTCCTGCACCGTCACCCAATCCAGGCGGCTGACGCGCAGCGCATAACGCAACAATTCGCTGACCCGACTCAGCGCCGACAAGGCCTGGCCGCGCTCACCGGCACGCACCAGCGATGACACACCGTTCAAGGTGTTGAACAGAAAATGGGGCTCCAGCTGACCTTGCAGCAGGGTCAGGCGCAGACGCAGGTTGTCGCTCTGGGCGAGGGCCCAGTCGCGCTCTCGCCGACGGCTGCGCTGCCAGGCGCTCAGGCCGACCACGGCCGCAAACGTGCCCGTGACCACCATGAACTCAAACCACCAGAGCACCCCCTCCTGACGCCCCAGATTGGCCAGGAGTCGGCCCCAGGGGCGATCCAGCCGCCACATCACCACCACCACCTTGGCCGTGATGGCCAGCGGCACCATCACACCGACGCAAAGCAGGTAGAGGCCGGCCAGTTGGCGGGGCTGGCTCCAGCGCTGGGGCCAGCGCTCGATGCACAGATGCAGCAGCCAGGTGTAGAGCGCCATCAGGCTCAAGGCGCCGAGCGAATCCAGCAGGCCCTGCCAAGGAGATCCGCCGCCCGCACCACGGCGGGCGGCATCCGCATACAGCGTGGCCCCCATCAGCAAGCCCACCCCCGACCAGGCCAGCAAGGCCCAGATCAGCGAGCGCACGCCCTTGGCCGCGGGGCTGCGCGCAGCCGCTTCGGCCTCAGCCTGTGGCGGGATCAGCGGGAGCGGCAGGGGAGCTGACATCGATGGAGTCCGGGCGCGACGAGGGTCGTGTGAGGGCAGGCGACCGCGAGGCAGGAAGGAGGGAGGGAGCGAAGCGAGCTTGGACGAAACAGCCTCAGGCCAAACAGCGGGTCGGAAGATCGCAGATCGGGCAACTGTAGAGGATGGCCGCGGCCACACCGGCGGGCTTGGTGGCAGCGGCCCGGGGTTTCGTCCCAGGGCGGACATGCAGCGCCCCGGCGAAAACACCAGGCCCTGCAGAAACAGCCCAGTCTGTGTAAGCTGCGTGCGGCGCGGTGCAGCGCTCGGCGACCACCGACCGGCTGCATTCGTCCCCCGACCCTCGCCCCATTTTTGCCATCCTCCCCACCCCAGGAGACGCCCATGAGCATCCCGCTGACCGTGAACGGCCAGGCCACCTCACTCGACGCCGACCCCGACATGCCCCTGCTGTGGGCGCTGCGCGAGGACTTGCGCCTGACCGGCACCAAGTTCGGCTGCGGCATGGCCCTGTGCGGCGCCTGCACCGTGCACCTGGACGGCCAGCCGGTGCGCGCCTGCTCGACCCCGCTGTCGGCCGCGGCCGGCAAGAAGATCACCACCATCGAAGGGGTCGGTGCCAGCAAGACCGGTCGGGCGGTGCAGGCCTCCTGGGTCAAGCTCGATGTGCCGCAATGCGGCTACTGCCAGAGCGGCCAGATCATGAGCGCCTGCGCCCTGCTGGCCGCCAAGAAAAAGCCCAACGATGCCGACATCGATCAGGCCATGAGCGGCAATATCTGCCGCTGCGGCACCTACAACCAGATCCGGGCCGCCATCCATGACGCCTCGGCCACGCTGAGCCAGAAGGGAGCCTGAGATGGACGCACGCCACCCCAGCTCGCTGAGCCCCACGCTGAGCCCCACGCTGAACCGCCGCCAGCTGCTGCAAGCCGGCGTCGGCAGCGCCGCCGCTCTCAGCATCGGCTTCGCCCTGCCGCTGAGCCCGCGCCAGGCGCAGGCCCAGGTCAGCAACACTTTCGCCCCCCACGCCTGGCTGCGCCTGACGCCGGACAACCGCGTCACCGTGCTGTGCGGCAGCTCGGAAATGGGCCAGGGCGTGCTCACCGCCATCCCCATGCTGCTGGCCGAAGAGCTCGATGCCGATTGGCGCCTGGTCGGCGTCGAGCAGGCGCCGGCCGATGGCCGCTACAACAACCCCATGTTCGGCATGCAGGCCACCGGCGGCAGCACGACCGTGCGCGCGCACTGGACCCCGCTGCGCCAGGCCGGCGCCGCCGCACGCGAGATGCTGGTGGCCGCCGCCGCGGCCCAGTGGCAGCTGCCTGCCGCCCAGCTGCGCACCGAGCGCGGCCATGTGCTGGGCCCAGCCGGGCAGAAAGTGGCCTACGGCGCCCTGGTCGCCGCCGCCTCTCAGCAAGCCGTGCCCAGCGCCCCCAAGCTCAAGGCCTCGGCCGACTTCAAGATTTTGGGCCGCCCCACCCGCCGCCTCGACACCCCGGCCAAGACCAATGGCACGGCCCGCTACGGCATCGACGCCCAGGTCGAGGGCATGGTGATCGCCGTGCTGTCGCGCGCGCCCTTCGAGGGCGCCAAACCCAGGCGCATGGACGAGGCCGCAGCGCGCGCCGTCAAGGGCGTGGTGCAGGTCATCACCCTACCTTTTGGCGTGGCCGTGCTGGCCCAGGGCTACTGGTCTGCCCAGCAAGGCCGCCAGGCCCTCAAGCTGGAATGGGATCTGAGTGCCAAGCCCGAGCAGGCGGCGCTGTCTGCATCCCAGGTCAGCGCCCTGCTACAGCAAGGCGCAGAGCAGGCCTCGGCCGTGGCCGTGGACCAGGGCAATCTCAAGGACGCCTCCGCCCAGGCGGCCAAGACCTTGAGCGCGCGCTACGAGGTGCCCTACCTGGCCCATGCCTGCATGGAGCCGCTCAACTGCCTGGCCTGGGTGCAGGCCGACCGGGCCGAGGTCTGGACCGGCACCCAAGGCTCCGGGCCGACACAAATGGTGGTGGCCCAGGTGGCCGGCGTGCCGCAGGCCAATGTCAAGGTCAACACCAGCTTGCTGGGCGGCGGCTTCGGCCGGCGCTTTGCCCATGATGTGACCATTGCCGCGACCCTGTTGTCCAAGATCAGCGGCCGGCCGGTCAAGCTGATCTACGACCGCGCCGACGACATGGCCGCCGGCTTCTACCGCCCTGCCTCGGTGGTGCAGTTCGAAGGCGCGCTGGACGCCCAAGGGCGGCCCACCATGCTGCGCGCCGATGTGGGCTCGCCCTCCATCATGGCGGCCTCGGGCTTCATGAAGATCCCCGAGAACGGCGTCGACTCCATGGCCGTCGAGGGCCTGGCCGACCAGCCCTACGACATCGCCAATCTGCGCATCGCCTACGGCCGCGCCGAGCCGGGCCCGCAGGTCTGGTTCTGGCGCTCGGTGGGGCATTCGCAGAACGCCTTCTTCCTGGAGAGCTTCATCGACGAGATGGCCCACGCGGCCGGCGCCGACCCGCTGCAGTTCCGCCTGGCTGCGCTGAGCAAGCAGCCGCGTCTGCAAGCGGTGCTGCGCCTGGCCGCGGCCAAGGCCGGCTGGGGCAAGAAGCCGGCCAAGGGTGTGTACCGCGGCATTGCCGCGGCCGAGAGCTTTGGCAGCTTTGTCGCCGAGGTGGCGGAGGTCTCGGTGGGCAAGGACGGTGTGCCCAAGGTGCACCGCGTGTTGGCCGCGGTGGACTGCGGCCAGACGGTCAACCCGCTGACCATCCAGCACCAGGTCGAGAGCGCCATCTGTTACGGCCTCTCGGCGGCGCTCTACGGCAAGATCACGCACAAGGATGGCCGGGTCGAGCAGAGCAACTTCCACGACTACCCGGTGCTGCGCCTGAGCGAGATGCCCAAGATCGAGGTGCATCTGGTGGCCAGCCAGGAAGCGCCCGGCGGCATCGGCGAGCCCGGCACGCCGCCGCTGGCACCGGCCGTGGCCAATGCCATCTTCGCCGCCACCGGCGTGCGCCTGCGCCAGCTGCCGATCGACCCGGCGCTGCTGGTCGTCAAGAAGACAGGCTGAGGCCGCGCCGCAGATCGCACATCAGGTTCTGGCCCAGAGCCTGATCCTCGCGATCAAGCCCAAGCAGCACCAACTCGCCGGCCGTCAAGCCGGCGGGTAGCCCGCCTCACGCAAGGCTGCCGCCAGCGCGGCCTCATCGAGCTGCCCTCCATCGACCGCCAGCCGATGCTGGGGCAGGTCGAACTGCAGCCGCGCTTGAGGATCGGCTGCCGCCAAGGCTTGAGTGATCGCGGCGACGCAATGGCCGCAACTCATATCGGGAAGGGTGAATTCAAGCATGGGTGGAATCAAGGCAGCAAAGAACTTGCCGCAAGTCTAGGACAAGCCATGGCGCTTGGGGCGACACTGGAACCATGACAGCGATACCGACCTCTCTTTCACCCACTCTTTCAGCTCTGCGCCTGCCTTTGTCCGGCATGAGTTGCGCGTCCTGCGTTGCGCGGGTGGAGAAGCTATTGATCAAGCAGCCAGGGGTGAGCCGGGCCGAGGTCAATCTCGCCACGGAAACGGCCCTGATCGAGGGCGCGGTGGCGCTGGCGCCGCTGGCTGTGGTCCTGGCGCAGGCGGGCTATCCGCTGCGCGAGCAGGCGCTGCGGCTGAAGATCGAGGGCATGACCTGCGCCTCGTGCAGCGGGCGGGTCGAGCGCGCGCTGGGCAAGATTCCCGGCGTGATCTCCGCCGAGGTCAATCTGGCCACCGAGACGGCGACGCTGCGCACCCTGGCCGGCCTGGAGGCGCGCGTCCTGATCCAGGCTGTGGAGAAAGCCGGTTATGGCGCGCGAAAGCTGGACGAGAGCGGTTCCGGCGCAGCAGCGTCAGCGGCAACGACACCCTGGGCCCAAAGCGCCTGGCCGGTGCTGATTGCGGCCCTGCTGTGCGCGCCCCTGGTGCTGCCCATGCTGGGCATGCTGTTCGGCCAGCACTGGATGCTGAATGGCTACGGGCAGCTGGCCCTGGCGGCGCCGGTGCAGTTCTGGCTGGGCGCACGCTTTTACAAAGCCGGCTGGGCCGCGCTGCGCGCCGGCAGCGGCAATATGGACCTGCTGGTGGCCCTGGGCACCAGCGCCGCGTTTGGTTTGTCGCTCTACGAGCTCTGGGCCCATGGGCCGATGAGCATGGCCTTGTATTTCGAATCAGCGGCCGTGGTCATCTGCCTGGTGCTGCTGGGCAAATGGCTGGAGGCACGGGCCAAGCGACAGACCACCGAGGCCATCCGGGCCCTGCAGGCCCTGCAGCCGCAGAGCGCCCGCGTGCTGCGCGAGGGTCGCGAGCAAGAGCTGCCGCTTGAGCAACTGCATCTGGGCGACGAGGTGCTGGTGCGGCCGGGCGAGCGCATCCCGGTGGATGGCCTGGTGCTGGAAGGCCGCAGCCAGGTCGATGAATCGCTGATCACGGGCGAGAGCCTGCCGGTGGCCAAGCAGGCCGGCGATCATCTGACCGGCGGCGCCGTCAACGGCGAAGGCCTGCTGCGCCTGCGCTGCACCGCGCTGGGTGCCGAATCGACGCTGGCCCGCATCGCCCGCATGGTGGAAGACGCACAAGGCCACAAGGCGCCGATCCAGCGCCTGGTCGACCAGGTCAGCGCCGTCTTCGTGCCCGTGGTGCTGCTGCTCGCCCTGCTGACCCTGCTGGGCTGGGGGCTGGGCTCGGGGCAATGGGAGCCCGCCCTGCTGCATGCCGTCTCGGTGCTGGTGATTGCCTGCCCTTGCGCGCTCGGCCTGGCCACACCCACGGCCATCATGGCCGGCACCGGCGTGGCGGCACGCCACGGCATCCTGATCAAGGACGCACAAGCCTTGGAGCTGGCGCACGGTCTGAACCTGGTGGCCTTCGACAAGACCGGCACCCTGACCGAGGGCCGCCCTCGCCTGCAGGCCCACGAAGGCCATGCCGACTTGCTGGCCCTGGCCGCGGCCGTACAGGCAGGCAGCGAACACCCCCTGGCCCGCGCCGTGCGTGAGGCCGCCGCAGAGAGCCCCGAACTGCCCATCCCGACGGCACGCGAGATGCGCGCCGTGGCCGGCCGCGGCGTGGCCGCCGAGGTCGATTGGCAAGGCCAGGCGCGCGAGCTGCGCCTGGGCAGCAGCCGTTTCATGCAGGAGCTGGGCCTGGACCTGAGCCCCTTGCAAGCCCGTGCGGAGGCGCTGCAGGCGCAGGGCCACAGCCTGTCCTGGCTGGCCGCCCTGGGTCGCGGCAACGAAGAAAGCCCTCAGCTGCTGGGCCTGCTGGCCTTTGGCGACCGGCTCAAGCCCAGCGCGCGGCAGGCGGTCGATCGCCTGCACGCCATGGGCGTGCAGACCGCCCTGATCAGCGGCGACAACCGTGGCGCGGCCGCTGCCGTGGCCCGCCAGCTGGGCATCGATGAAGTCCATGCCGAAGTGCTGCCGCAGGACAAGGCGCGCATCGTCAGCGCGCTCAAGACCGGCCCGCAAGGTGAGCCGCGCCGTGTCGCCATGGTGGGCGACGGCATCAATGACGCGCCGGCCCTGGCCGCGGCCGATGTGGGCCTGGCCATGTCCAGCGGCACCGAGGTGGCCATGGCCGCGGCCGGCATCACCCTGATGCGCGGCGACCCGGCCCTGGTGGCCGATGCCATCGCCATCTCGCGCCGGACCTACGCCAAGATCCGCCAGAACCTGTTCTGGGCCTTCGCCTACAACGCCGTCGGCATTCCGCTCGCGGCCTTCGGTTTGCTGAACCCGGTGTTGGCCGGTGCGGCCATGGCGTTTTCCAGCGTGTCGGTGGTCAGCAATGCCTTGCTGCTGCGGCGATGGCGGCCGACCGGCAGCGAGGCACGCCGCTGACGATTCGCCACCTGCCGGCGGGCGGGTTCACCTGAGCCCTCTTTCAGGGACAGGGCTTGGTGAATGTTCAGCTCGGCAGCCGCCGGGTCTGAAGGCATGCTGCCGGCTGCGGGTGCGCATCGCCCGGCCGGAGACCCTGCCCCCATGAAACTCGACGCCCAGGAACTGCAAGCCATCACGGCGCCCGCCCCCATCACGGCCGTGGCGGAACTGATCGACCTGTTCGAAACCCACCGCAGCCAAGGCCGCGTCTGGGCCTACCGCGGCCAGTCGCGGCCCTTCGGCAGCTTGCAGCCCTCGTTCCAGCGCCAGTTCACCCGCCCGTCCAGCGCCACGGCCGAGCTGATCGAGCGGCATCTGGTGCAGGCCTTTCGCGATCACTACGCCAAGCTGCCAGATCGCCATGGCGACATGCCCAACACCCAGCAGATCGATGCCTTCCACACCCTGCGCTGCCTCAGCGTCATGCAGCACTACGAGATCCCGACACGCCTGCTGGACTGGAGCGCCAGCTACTGGACTTCGCTCTACTTCGCCTGCGCCAGCGACCCGGGCGAGGACGCCGAGCTCTGGTTCTACGACCGCAACATCTTCATCGAGCAGCGCAACCAGGATGGGCGCTGGAGTGCCCTGCTCGATGCCAGCCCGCAACCCCCTGCCGAGCCAGCCTACCTCTACCAGCCCGGGGTGCCGGCCCTGGTGGAGCTGGACCCGAAGATCTCGCCGCGCATGCGCACCCAACTTGGCCATCACACGGTGGCCAGCGAGGTGTTTTCGGATCACGCCCAACTGATCCGCACGCTCGATCTGGAACGGCAAAAGCTGAATGCCGCAAGCGGTTTCGAGGTGCAGCCGCACTTCGGCCGCGTCACCATCACCGCCGCTTGCAAAAGCCGGGCCCTGCAGTTCCTGGCCGAGCACCACCAGATCACCGCCAGCAGCATCTTCCCGGACGTGGTCGGCCTGGGCCGCTTCCTGCGCTGGCAGTTCGATTCGCTGCGAACCATGCTCTTGTGAGCACCGTCCCCACTTCAGGGTGAGGCGAATCGGCCACGCGCTGGACTCAAACTGGAATCGGGCTGACGCAGAATATGCGCTGACTCCGCCGCCAGCCGCCCACCGCCATGCCCGTCCTGAATTCACCTCGCCGCCGCGCCTTCGCGTGCACGGTCTTGAGTCCCCTGTTGAGCAGCCTGCTTTGTACGCATCTGCTGCTCGCCGCTGGTGCCGCTCGGGCCCAGGATGCGGCGCCAAGCTCGGCGGCCAGCAGCACCAGCACCGGACAGCGCTACGAAGTCTGGGCCGATGTGCTGTTCGGCCCCGACGGGCGCAATCTGGCTTTCCACCTGCCCGACGAGACCGTGCTGCCCACGCCTTTTGCTGAGCTGGTCAAGCGCCAGCTGCAAGCCGCACGCATCCAGCCGGTGCAGGACAGCGATGGCTCGCCGGCCACCTTTCGCACCGGCGTGCGCTTGAACTACCTGCTGCTGCCGGCCAGCAGCCCCGAGGCGAACAGCCAGGTGCAATTCCTCGGCTCGGCGGTGGCGCCTTTGCCGGTCAAGCGATACATGGCCAGCTATCCGAAGGATGTCAGCCAGCAAGCAGGCTGGGAGGGCGGCGTGCAAGCCACCTGCCATGTCAGCCCGGAAGGCCAGTGCCAGAAGATCGAGGTGCAGATGCTGCCGGGCATGCCGGAATCGGTGCGCCGCTTTGCCAAGGCCTCCTTCGAGGGCTGGGCCTTTGATGCCCAGCGCATCAACAACCGCCCGGTCGACGGTGAGATCGCAGTGCGCTTCGCCCTGCGCACCCGTGACGAGTACCCCAAGGACTTCCGCATCCCCGCGTTCGAGCGCTTCATCCAGGGCCGTTGAATGGCTGCACACCACCACCATCTCCGGGCCTTCGTCAGTCGAAGCCGTACCTGGGCGCGGCACGCAGGCCGCGCCGCTGTCACCCTGCCGCTGTGCCTGGCCCTGATGGCCGCCCCGCTGGCACAGGCCAAGCCCGGGGTACCGGGCGCTGGCGACCTGCCGCCCGACGCCGTCGGCAAAAACCTCGACGGCGACACCATCCTGCTGAGCCAGTACGCCGGCCGCGCCGTGGTGCTGACTTTCTGGGCCACCTGGTGCGGCTATTGCCTGAAAGAGCTGCCGGTGCTGGAGAACATCCAGAACCTGGTCGGCCCTGAGCGCCTGCAAGTGATCGCGGTGAACACCGAGGCGCGCGATGTCTTCCGCAAGGCCAAGCGCGCGCTCCGAGATTTCAAGCTGCAAATGATTTACGACCCCGACAAGCAGGCCCAGCAGGCCTTCGGGGTGCAAGGCATCCCGCACATGCTGATCATCGGCCGCGACGGCCGCATCATCCGCCTCTACCGCGGCTACAGCGAGAGCTCGCTCGACGCGATCGCCGCCGACATCAACGCCGCCCTGGCCGCACCGCAGACCAAGGCGGCGGGTGCTGGCGAGGCCAGCAGCCAGCCCTGAGCCGGCGTCAGGCCAGCACGCCGGCCTGGTAATCGCGCACCGCCTGCACCAACTCCTCGTGCGTGTTCATCACGAAGGGGCCGTGCTGGGCGATCGGCTCGCGCAGCGGCCGGCCGGCGATCAGGATGGCGCGGCTGGGCGCATCCGCTGCCGCCTGCAAGACCAGCCCATCGCTGCCCGGCGTGTTGGCCAGAATGGCCATGCGCTGGGCCGGCACACGGCAGCCGCCCGGGAACTCCAGCGCGCCACGGTACACATACACAAAGGCGTTATGTCCCTCGGGCAAGTCCTGCTCGAAACGGGCGCCGGCAGGCAGGTGCAGGTCCAGGTAGAGCGGCTCGGTGTGTTCGCGCTGCATGGCACCGCTCACGCCGTGGCTGCTGCCTGCGATCACGCGCACGGTGACGCCCGCCTCGGTCTGGAACTCAGGGATCTCGGCCGTGGGGATGTCGCGGTACCAGGGCGCGCGCATCTTGTCGTGGCTGGGCAGGTTGAGCCAGAGCTGGAAGCCCTCCATGCGCCCCTCTTCCTGCTCGGGCAGCTCGCTGTGGATGACGCCGCGACCGGCCGTCATCCATTGCACCCCGCCGTTGCCGAGCAAGCCCTCGTTGCCGGCGGAGTCACGGTGGCGCATGCGGCCTTCGAGCATGTAGGTGACGGTTTCAAAACCGCGGTGCGGGTGGTTGGGGAAGCCGGCGATGTAGTCGTCGGCCTGGTCCGAGCCAAAAGCATCGAGCATCAGAAAGGGGTCGAGCCGGCGCTGCAGGTCCTGCGTCAGCACCCGGGTGAGCTTGACGCCAGCCCCATCGCTGGTGGCCTGGCCGACGACCAGGCGCTCCACCGCACGAGGGCTGTGGACGGGTTGGCGAACAGGGGACGGGCTGCTCATCGGGGACGACCTTTCTGAAGTCTTCGAAGTGGGTGGGCTTGGGGCTGGATCGCGCTCAGGCGATGGTAGCGAGGGCTTCGTCGATCTGCTCGCGTGCTGCGGCCCAGCCGGCGGCTTCGGCCTCGGGGCCCATGGCCAGACCTTCGGCGTAGATGAACTGCACATCGGTCATGCCGAGGAAGGCCAGCACATTGCGCAGATAGGGCACAACCGTGTCGCTGGGCTGGTCACGATGGATGCCACCGCGCGACAGCACGACATAGACCTTCTTGTTCTTCAGCAGGCCTTCGGGGCCGTTGGCGGTGTATTGAAACGTGACGCGGGCGCGCGAGATGGCATCGATCCAGTTCTTCAGCTGGGCGCTGACGCCAAAGTTGATCATGGGCGAGCCGATCACCAGCACATCGGCGGCTTGCACCTCGGCGATCAGGGCATCGTCCAGAGCGACGCGGGCGGCCTGCTCGGCGCTGCGCTGCTCGGCGGGGGTGAACAGGGCTTGCAGGGCCGCTTCGTCGAGCACCGGATGCGGCTGCAGGGCCAGGTCACGCACGGTCAGCGCGCTGGCCGGATGCTGGGTCTGCAGGCGGGCCACCAGTTCCTGGGCCAGGCGGGTGGAGACGGAGCCTTGACCCTCGACGACGCGGCGGGCGCTGGAGTTGATTTGCAGGATGCGGGTGGTGGAGGTGTTGCTGATGTCGCTCATGGTGGATTCCTCTCAAGGAGCCGGTTGCGCTGCACCCCGTGGTGAAGCGATGGGCTCACTGTATTGAGAACTCCCGAGCGACAGAAGCCATCGATCTGGATAAGATTGTTCCACCAAAGCATCAATCCAAAGACATCCTCCACCCATGAGCCCCGACGCCGACGACCTGCTGCTGTTTGCCCGCGTGATGGACAGCGGCAGCTTCAGCCGCGCTGCCGAGCGGGTGCAGCTGCCCAAATCCAGCGTGTCACGGCGCATCGCCGCGCTCGAACAGCGCCTGGGCGAAAAGCTGCTGCAGCGCAGCACCCGGCGCCTGGCGCTGACCGAATTCGGCGCCGGCGTGCTGGAGCATGCGCGCGCGCTGAGCGCCGAGGTCGATGGCGCCCTGGCCCTGGCCTCGCAGCGCCAGCTGCGGCCCAGCGGCCGGCTGCGCGTGTCCATGCCGGCCGATCTGGCCCACCATGCCTTTGGTGACATGCTGGCGGATTTCACCCTGCGCTACCCCGACATCACGCTGATGCTGGACCTGTCGCCGCGTCGCGTGGACCTGATCGCCGAGGGCTTTGACCTGGCCGTTCGCATCGGCGAGCTGCCGGCCGACAGCCAGCTGGCCGCGCGCCGCCTGGCCGTGTTCAGCAACGGGCTCTATGCCTCGCCGAGCTATCTGCAGGCCCATGGCGAACCACGACAACCCGAAGACTTGCTCGACCAGCATGGCTTGATGATTCTGAACCGCGCGGGTGAGGCCCCGCCCTGGCGCCTGCAACGCCTTCGCCCCGACGGCAGCGAAGAAAGCTGGAGCGGCACGCCCGCCCGGCGCAGCCTGGTCAACGCGCCCGACATGCTGCTGCGCCTGGCCTGCGCCGGCGTGGGCATCACAGCCGTGGGCAACCATTTCGCCGGCCCTTGGCTGGCCAGCGGGCAGTTGCAGCACGTGCTGCCGGACTGGCAGTTGCCGGACGTCACCTGCTGGGCGGTCTTCCCCGAGCGGCGGCTGATGCCGCTGCGCACGCGGGTGTTTCTCGAAGCCCTGGTCGCACGCATGGCGCAATGCCCGGGACAGGCGCCCGACCCGCGCCGCTGATCAGGCGCCGGCCGCCTCCATGCGCCGCCGCCGGCTCGCAAGGGTCAGCACGCCGGCCAGGCCCGCCAAGAGCAGCGCCGCCGATGCCGGCTCGGGCACGGCCGCCGCATACACCTGATCGGCAATCAGCTGGTGGCCGAAGGCGGTGGGGTGCTGGCCGTCGTAGAACAGGGCGGTGGCCGGATCACAGCCGTTGTGTGCAGCGCCACAGGCATGGCTGACATTGCTGAGCCCATACGCCGAAGGCTGGGCCACCACCCGACCCAAGGTGCCGAAAAGATCAAACACCTGCACGCCGGCCTCCCCGGTGAGCCGCTGGGCCAGAGAAAGATTCATGGCATTCGCGGCCCAGGAACCGAGTGCGGCCACCGGCGCGCCATGGCTCTGTGCACGCGGTGTGAGGCCGAAGTCGGCCACATTGAGCACCAGGATGTGCTGTGCGCCGGCCGCTTGCAAGGTGTCGACCATGGCGCCGATGTCCTCGGCAAAGCTGCGCGCAGCGGCATCCACAATTGCGGCGGCGGCAGCCGGGTTCATGGCCGCCGCCTCCATGGCTTGGCTCACATTGACGGCGCCCCCCGACAGCACAAACAAGGATTGCGCGGGCGCGGTGCTGCCACTCAGGGGCAGCGTGGCCAGATACTGGTCCAGCTGTGTGCGCATGCTGAAAGGGAAGCCAGGGATGGGCGTCCCCGAGCCGTCCTGCCCGGAGGCCCCCCCGCCGTAAGCAAAGTTGCTGCCGCCCAGCTGCGAGGCCTGGGCGCTGAGGCCCAGCCGATCGGCGAAGCGCTCGGCCCAGACCGGCCCATTGCTGTAACGACCCGAGGCAAAGGGGCGGGACGCGAAATAGGCATCCCCGCTGATCAACTGCCCTGGGTCCGCCCCGACCAGACGGGCGTTGTTGCCGCTGTCGGCCAGGCTGTCACCGAACACGACCAGGCTGGCATACGAACTGGAGGGCGCCGTCTGCGCCGCCAGCGGCCCACAGGCCCAGACCATCAGGCCGACGGCCAAAGGTTTCAGGACCCAGCTGTTTCGCTTGCTCATACCGCTTCTCCCTCAAAAGGGCCCATCACGACGCCCCGGCTTCGAAGCGCAATCGTTCACGGGCCCGACAAAAGAAAGCGAGGTTCCGTCAAAGCGCAGGCCGCGTCAACGCCGCAAGCCCGTGAAACCACCTGCAAACGAGTGCCGTTTTTGTAACGGGATATGTCAGCGGTTCTGAACAAAGGCCGCGTTGATCTTGGCGGCACGCGCATTGCTCTGGGCAATGCTGCCGCAGACCAGATCGCAGAGCTGATAGACCGCCGGATCGGCGATGCGGTAGTAAGCACTGGTACCGCGGCTCTCTCGCTCCACCAGACCTTGCTGCTGCAGCAGGCTCAGGTGGCGCGAGATGTTGGCGATGCTGAAGCCACACAACTCGGCCAACTCACCCACCTTGCGCTCCTGCTGCCGCAGCAGATTGAGGATCTGCAAGCGCGTGGGCTCAGACAAGGCCTGGAAATAGGCCGCAACCTGGGTCAATGCGGCAAGTGGCAGGTCTTCCATGATCGGGTGGGTCGCCAAAAGGCTGGGGAAGCACCGATTTTACGCGCCGCCGGGTCGATCAAGCGCTACATGGCTATTTTCGCAATCAAACAAACAACGCCCCCCCTCCAGCAACCAGCGCCAGCGCAACGGCGAACCGGATCACTCCAGGCGGAACACCAACTCCACCGTCGCCTCACGAGCCTTGGCAATGGGCTCGAAACGCCATTGGTTGACAGCTTCCAGCGCGGCGGGGCTGAGCCGACGATGGGTGGTCTGGATCGCTTCGGCACGGCCCACCGTGCCATCCGGGTTGACGGTGAAACGCACCTGTACCGAGCCCGAGCGCAGGGTCGATTGCAGCTGCCGAGGGAACTCGGGCTCGACCATCTTGATGGCCTTGAGCGGGGTTTCAAGTGGCGGCGCCGGGGGTTCGGCGAAGGCGGGCGAGGCGGAGGCCGGCGGTGCAGCCAGGGTCTCGGGCAGAGTCGGCGGAACCGACGTGGCGCTCAAACTGGCGGCAGCCAGGCGGGTGGGCTCCGGGGCCGGTTCATTGAGCTGTGACGGGGCTGCCGCGGTCTGCGTGGCGGCGCCACGCTCGGGCACGATATCGGTCACGGTTTCGGTGATGCCTTTGCGGTCGGCCGGCGTGCCCGCGCGTTTGGCCGATGCCACATCGCTTCCACCATTGCGCTCAGGCGTGCGATTACTGGCGGCTTTGGCCGCCACCGGCGCCGGTGCTGCGGCCGCCCCCTGACCCGGCAAGATGATGGTCGGCTTGGCGCCCGGCTTGTCAGCATGCAGGCGGATCCATTGGAAGACCTTGTCGGCATCGCGCTGCGCGCGCTCGGCCGGAGTCATTTCCGCCTTGTTGCTGGTGCTGCTTTTGCCGGCATCGGCCTTGCCGGCTTCAGTGCCTTGGGCTTGCGCCAGAGGGCTGGTGCTCAATGTCGTGGCCAGGGTTACGGCCACACCCACCAGACTCAAGGCCCGGCGCTTGCTTCGACACATGCTGTGCTCCTTGAAATTGTGTTGGGGGGGGTCAGCGAAACCGCTGGTCGCGGCAGGCGGGAGTTTAGGGAAGGCCCAGGGCCTCCCTTGCTCGGGTTTGCCCGCAGTCCAGAGAGCCCAACCTAATGTGGATATACTGCGGACACGCTCCGGGGGGCCCTGTTGTGCAGTCGTTCACGATGCACCGGGCTGAGATGTGGTGGAAGCCACGGACCCGCTGAACTTGATCCGGTTGATACCGGCGTAAGAAGAGCCCGACCCCCGCCTGGGGTGCGGGCCCTGGACATGCATCGCACCAGGGCCAGCCGCAGTGAACGCGAACGAGACCACGCCTCAAAGGTGGCCCCCGATCCGCCCTCACCGCCGCTGCGACACCCTGACCCGACGCTCGTCCTGGGCTCCCTCCATCCCAGCGCCGTTGAAGCGAAAGCGCCAACGCTGCCGGTCGCGCCCGCCCTTGTGCCAGGCCTCCGCCGTTTCGATGCCAGCCCTCGCAGCCCCACCAGCACAGCGAGGAATGCATCCCCATGAACAGCATCACCGACCCCGGCCTGCAAACAGCCAGCGCCAGCGACAGCCTCAACACCAGCCTGGAGCTGACCCGCACGCCCCTGCCCGGCTCCAGCAAGATCTATCTCGCCGGCCAGCAACACCCCGAGCTGCGCGTGCCCATGCGCGCCATCGCACTCACGAATGGCGAGACGGTCACGGTCTACGACGCCTCCGGCCCCTACACCGATGCCAACGCCACGATCGATGTGAAGCAAGGTCTGCCCACGCCCCGCGCCGCCTGGGTCGAGGCGCGGCAAGACACCGAGCCCTACGCCGGCCGCGCCATCCAGCTGATGGACGACGGCCTGCGTGAAAGCGCACAGCAAGAGGCCTTGCTGGCCCTGAGCGCCGGCCTGCGCCGCACGCCACGCCGCGCCAAGGCTGGCTTCAATGTCACCCAGCTGCACTACGCCCGCCGCGGCATCGTCACGCCCGAGATGGAGTACATCGCCATCCGCGAGAACCAGCGCCATGAATGGATGCGCGAGTACGAGGCCGATGCCGAGCGCGAAGCCCGCCTGGCCGGCACGCCCATGGGTGCGGCCATCCCGCGCATCATCACGCCCGAGTTCGTGCGCGAAGAGGTGGCGCGAGGCCGCGCCATCATCCCGGCCAATATCAACCACACCGAGCTGGAACCGATGATCATCGGCCGCAACTTCCTGGTGAAGGTCAACGCCAATATCGGCAACTCGGCCGTCACCTCCTCCATCGAGGAGGAAGTGGAAAAGCTGGTCTGGAGCACGCGCTGGGGCGCCGACACGGTGATGGACCTCTCCACCGGCCGCAACATCCACACCACGCGCGACTGGATCATCCGCAACAGCCCCGTGCCCATCGGCACCGTGCCCATCTACCAGGCGCTGGAGAAGGTCGGCGGCGTGGCCGAAGACCTGACCTGGGCGCTGTTCCGCGACACCCTGATCGAGCAGGCCGAGCAAGGCGTGGACTACTTCACCATCCACGCCGGCGTGCGCCTGCCCTTCATCCCGATGACGGTCAAGCGCCGCACCGGCATCGTCTCGCGCGGCGGCTCCATCCTGGCCAAGTGGTGCATCGCCCACCACCAGGAGAACTTCCTCTACACGCACTTCGAAGAGATCTGCGAGATCATGAAGGCCTACGACGTCAGCTTCTCGCTGGGCGACGGCCTGCGCCCGGGCAGCCTCTCGGACGCCAATGACGAGGCCCAGTTTGCCGAACTGCGCACGCTGGGCGAGCTGACCAAGATCGCCTGGAAGCATGATGTGCAAACCATGATCGAAGGCCCCGGCCATGTGCCCATGCACATGATCCAGGCCAATATGACCGAGCAGCTCAAGCATTGCGACGAAGCGCCCTTCTACACGCTAGGGCCCCTGACCACGGACATCGCCCCAGGCTACGACCACATCACCAGCGGCATCGGCGCGGCCATGATCGGCTGGTTCGGCTGTGCCATGCTCTGCTACGTCACGCCCAAGGAACACCTGGGCCTGCCCAACCGCGACGATGTGAAAGCCGGCCTGATGGCCTACAAGATCGCAGCCCATGCGGCCGACATTGCCAAGGGCCACCCAGGCGCCCGCGCCCGCGATGACGCGCTGTCCAAGGCGCGCTTCGAGTTCCGCTGGCAAGACCAGTTCAACCTCGGCCTGGACCCCGAAACCGCACGCGATTTCCACGACGAAACCCTGCCCAAGGACAGCGCCAAGGTCGCGCATTTCTGCTCCATGTGCGGCCCCAAGTTCTGCTCGATGAAGATCACGCAGGACGTGCGCGAGTACTCCGCTCAGCTGGAAGCCGAGGCCGGCATGGCCGCCAAGAGCGCCGAGTTCAAGGCCCAGGGCAGCGAGATCTACATCCCCATCCAGCCCGTCTGAGATGGGCCTGCAGATCGCCATCGCGGGCGCCGGCCTGGCCGGGCGCCTGTTCGCCTGGGCGCTGAGCCGCGCCGGCCACGCCGTGCAGGTCTTCGAGGCCGGCCCCGGCCCCGAACCGCACTTCGACGGCCAGGGCGCCGCCGCCTTCACCGCCGCAGGCATGCTCAGCCCCCTGGCCGAGCTGGACCGGGCCGAGGCCGAGGTGGCGGCGCTGGGTTGGCGCTCGCTGCAGCTCTGGCCGCAGGTCTGCGAGGCGCTGGGGCTCAGGTCTTGCCTGCAAACCCAGGGCAGCCTGCTGCTCTCACACCGCCAGGACCTGGGCGCGGCCGAGCGAGTGCTGGCTCGCCTGGGTGAGCACCCCGAGCTCGGCCGGGCGCAGGCCTTGAGCGAAGCCGAGCTGCAGGACCTGGAGCCCAGCCTCCTGCGTGGCCCGCGCGCCTGGCTGCTGCCGCGCGAGGGCTTGATCCACCCGCCGAGGCTGATGGCCGCGCTGCACGATCAAGCTCGCGGCGTGCGTTGGCATTGGCAATCGCCGGTGGAGGCTGTGCAGGCCGGCGAACTTCAGCTGAGCAGCGGTTCACGCGTCGCCGCGGACTGGGCCATCGACTGCCGCGGCCTGGGCGCCCGGCCGCAAGTCGCGGGCCTGCGTGGCGTGCGCGGCGAGGTCGTGCATCTGAGCCTCAGCGGCCACGGCCTGCGGCGGCCGCTGCGCTTGCTGCATCCGCGCCACCGCATCTACCTCGTGCCGCGCACACCGGATAGCCTGGTGCTGGGCGCCAGCGAGATCGAAAGCGAGGACCGTTCGCCGGTCAGCCTGCAAAGCGCCGTCGAGCTGATGGCCGCCGCCCACAGCGTCATGCCCGCACTGGCCGAGGCGCGCATCACCCGGCTTGATGTCAATCTGCGCCCCGCCCTGCCCGACCACCGCCCGCTGAGCCTGGCCGAGCCCGGACTGCTGCGCCTGAACGGCCTCTACCGCCACGGCTGGTTGCTGGCGCCCGCCCTGGTTCAGCAGCTCTTGCTGCACTGCGGCCTGGCCTCGCTCGCGGCCCACGAAGAATCTTGCACCGCCCCGACATGAACGCCACCCACATCACCATCCGCCTCGACGAGCAAGACCTGACACTGCCTGCCGGCCACACCGTGGCCGATCTGCTGGTCCAGCTGCAGCGCCCGCCCGAGAGTGTGGGCACGGCCTTGAACGGCCAGTTCCTGCGCCGCGAAGCGCGGGCCAGCACCACGCTGCAAGCCGGCGATCAAGTGCTCTTGTTTCAACCCATCGTCGGCGGTTGAACCCGATTGCCATACCCCTCCGCCATGAGCACCCACACCGATCTCTTTCAACTCCCCGGCGCGGCACTGAGCAGCCGCTTTCTGCTCGGCAGCGCAGGCTACCCGGACCCGCAGACCCTGGCGCGCGCGATTGCCGCCTCGGGCACGCAAGTGCTGACGGTCGGCCTCAAGCGCACGCTGCAGGCGGGCGACAACGGCTTTGTCGCCGGCGCCCTGCAAGCAGCACAAGTGCAGGGCGCGCGTCTGCTGCCCAACACCGCCGGTTGTCGCAGCGCGCGCGAGGCCATCAATCTGGCACAGATGGCGCGTGAGCTCTACGGCACGCGCTGGATCAAGCTGGAGGTGATCGGCGACGAGCACACCCTGCAGCCCGATCCCTTCGAGCTGCTCAACGCTGCCCAGACCCTGGTGCGCGAAGGCTTCGAGGTCTTCCCCTACTGCACCGAAGATCTGGTGCTGTGCCGCCGCCTGCTCGATGCAGGCTGCCCCCTGCTCATGCCCTGGGGCGCACCGATCGGCTCGGGCCAAGGCCTGAACAACATCGCCGGCCTGCGCAGCCTGCGCCAGCGCCTGCCGGACACCACCTTGATCATCGACGCCGGCATCGGCGCGCCCTCGCATGCGGCCCAAGCCCTGGAGCTGGGCTTCGATGCCGTACTCCTCAATTCAGCGGTCTCGCAGGCGCGCGACCCGGTGGCCATGGCCGGCGCTTTCAAGGCCGCCATCGAGGCCGGCCGCGCCGCCTACCGGGCCGGGCTGATGGCCACCCAGGACTTCGCCGTGCCTTCGACCCCCGTCAGCGGCCATGCCTTTCTGCTCGGGAGCGCGCCATGAGCGAAGCCGCGACCGCAACCGCAACCGCGAGGCTCTACCCCCACCCCAGCCTGCCCTCGCCGTGGGCGGCCGAGCCGCCGCTGGCCGACTGGCTGCAAGACCCGGCGCCGCCGGTGATCTGGAGCCTGGCCGGTCACGACAGCGGCGGCGGCGCGGGGCTCTCGGCCGACACGCGCGCGGCGGCAGCGTTCGGCGTGCATCTCTGCCCGGTGCTGGCCGCTGTGACGGCGCAGAACTCGCAAGGCGTGGCGGCCGTCTACCCGCTGCCCGCCGCGCAGATCCGTGCCCAGCTGCAGACCCTCGCGCAAGACCTGGCCCCCCGGGTGATCAAGACCGGACTGCTGGCCTCGGTCGCCGCCGTGCAGGCCTTGTGCGAGCAGCTGGACGCGCTGCGGCGCGACCGCACCGTGCTGCTGATCATCGACCCGGTGCTGGGCGCCACGGCCGGGGGCGCAGCGTTTTGCGACGAGGCCTTGCTGCAGGCCTACCGCGAGCAGCTGCTGCCGCGCTGCGACCTGCTGACCCCCAACCGCCGTGAGGCCGAGCGCCTGCTGGGCCTTTCTGCAGGCGATCCCGGCAGCCCTGACAGCCCACCGGTCCTGGCCGCAGCCTTGCGCGAGCTGGGCCCGCGCGCGGTCTGCATCACCGGCGGTGACGACGCCTCCGCCCCGGCCCAGCGCGAACTGGCCCTGGACTGGATCGATGTGCAGGCACTCGACCATCAAGCCCAGGGTTGGCTGGCCCTGCCCCGCCTGCCCAGCCGCCACCACCATGGCACCGGCTGCAGCTTTGCCACTTCAGCCGCAGCCGCCTTGGCGCGAGGCTTCCCGCTGGCCGACGCCCTGGTGCTGGCCAAGATGGCGACCTGGAGCGCCTTGCGCGCCGGCCACGCGGCGGGCGCGGGCGCCGGGCCGGTGCGTGCCGCGCCCGGCTTCATTGCCGACCCCAGGGCCATGCCGGTGCTGAGCTTCGGCGCCGAGCCGCTCAATGCCGGCACCGTGCAACGTTGGCGTCAGGCGCTGCTGGCAGCTCCGGCCGCGCAAGCGCCTGAGATGGGGCTTTACGCCATCACCGAGAACCCGCAGCGCCTGACCGCGCTGGCCGAGGCCGGCTATGCGCAGCTGCAGCTGCGCATCAAGTCAAGGCCGGGCTCGAGCGAAGCCGCGCTGCGCCAGGCGATCGCCTCTGCCGTGCAGGCGGCAGCCAACCACCCACGCACCACCCTGTGGATCAACGACCACTGGCAGTTGGCCTTGCAGGCCGGCGCCCGCGCCTTGCACCTGGGCCAGGAGGACTGGTCGGCCTTGGCAGCCGATCAACGGCAGCTGATCCTGGACAGCGGCGCTCTGCTCGGCCTGTCCAGCCACAGCCTCTGGGAGCTGGCGCGCGCGCGCAGCCTGGCGCCGCACTACATCGCCTGCGGCCCGGTCTGGGCCACGGTCACCAAGGACATGCCCTGGCGTCCGCAAGGCCTGGACAACCTGACCTGGTGGGTACGCATGGCCGGCCGGCCTGTGGTGGCGATTGGCGGCATCACCGAGGCGGAGCGTGTGACGGCCGCACGCCGGGCCGGCGCATCGTCCGCCTGCCTGGTGAGAGCGCTCGAGCAGGCGGATGCCGCGCACTGGCAAGCGGCCTGGGAAGCGGGACTCTGACGATCTGGCGGCGGCACAATCGCCGGCATGACCTCGCCCTCCAGCTCCTCCGCCAAGACACCCGAGTTCGGCCGCCCCCTGCAAGGCTGGCGCCTGCGCTGCTACACCATCATCTTTGAGGCCGACACTCGCGCCGGCCGGCTCTTTGACCTGGGCCTGATCGCCATGGTGCTGCTGAGCCTGTTGACCGTGATGCTGGACAGCGTGGCCAGCATTCACAACGAGCATGGCCGCTGGCTGACCGGGCTAGAGATCTTCTTTACCGCCGTCTTCACGGTCGAGTACCTGCTGCGCCTGGCCTGCGTGCGCCAGCCGCTGCGCTATGCGCTGAGCTTCTACGGCATCGTCGATCTGCTGGCCGTGCTGCCCACCTATCTGGCCTTCTTCGTGCCCGAGCTCTACGCCCTGGTCGATGTGCGGGTGCTGCGCCTGCTGCGGGTGTTCCGTATCCTCAAGCTCAATGCCTATGTGGCCGAGTACGCCAGCCTGGCCCAGGCTCTGCGGGCCAGCTCGCGCAAGATCTCGGTCTTCATCACCGCGGTGCTGATGATCGTGCTGGTGATGGGCACGGTGATGTATGTGGTCGAGGGCCCGATCAACGGCTTCAGCAGCATCCCCACCTCCGTCTACTGGGCCATCACCACCATGACCACCGTGGGCTTCGGCGACATCACCCCCAAGACCGATCTGGGCCGGGCGATTGCCTCGCTGATGATGCTGCTGGGCTGGGGCGTGCTGGCCGTGCCCACCGGCATCGTGACGGCGGAAATGAGCGCACAACGCCTGGCCGGCGCACCCAAGGCCACCACGCGCAGCTGCCATGTCTGCCTCAGCGAGGGGCACCAGGCCGACTCCAAGTTCTGCCGGCATTGCGGGGCGACTCTGCCGGCGTATCAACGCGACTGAAAGGCCGGCAGGCCCTGGCCATGCGAGGCTGACGCGGCGATGTTGGCGGCAGCAGCGCCCATCGATCACGGGCCTCGTTGAGCAAGAGCAGGCTTCCGCTCTGAGGCGCGCACATTTTCTGCATCGCGCTCAAGGCAATGCCGCCCGCCCCTCAAACAGTTCGACCATAGGGCGTGTGCCCTCGAACACCGCATCAAAGAGCTGTTTGATACGGGGCACATGCCGCAGATCCACGCGGGTGAGCAGCCACAGATCGCTGCGCCAGGCTTTGGGCGGGGTCGCGATCACGCGGCAGATGCCGGGCTCCAGATCGCCGAGATAGCAGGGCAGGACAGCCAGGCCCGCGCCGGCTTTGACCAGGTTCAAGACATTGACGTGACTGTTGGTGCGCAACACGGCCTTGGCGTCCAGGCCTTGCTGATGCAGCCATTTGGATGAGTCCAGATGCGCGAAGGTTTCGTCACCCGCGACCCAAGGAAAGTCGGCCAGATTGCTGGGGCTTGCGCCACCGATCTTGCGCGAGCGGTACACCGTGGACTCGATGCGGCACAGACGCCGTGCCACCAGCGGATCGGCCGGCCGGCCGCCCGCGCGAATCGCCACATCAGCCTCGCCCTTCAAGATGTCTTGTTGCACCGTCGAGGTGTTGATCAACAACTGCACGCCGGCTTGGCGCTGGTAGGCGCTGAGCATGGGGGCCAGGGCGGCGTGCATGAGGGTGTCGGTGGTGGTCAGCCTCACCACCCCTCCCGGCCAGGCAGCACGCCTGCCGAGTTGCCGCGTGGCAGAGGCCAGCCCGGTCTCCATCTCAGCGGCCACCTTCATGAGTTCCTGCCCCGCTTCTGTCAGCGCATAGCCAGCCCGGCTGCGCACAAACAAGCGCACGCCCAGTTCAGCTTCCAGGGAACCCAGGCGTCGAAACACGGTGGCATGGCTGACCCGCAGCGTTTCGGCGGCCGCGGTCAGGGAGCCCGCACGGCCAATGTGCAGGAAGACGCGCAAGTCGTCCCAGGAAGCGGGGCTTTGAGTCATGGCGATGTATCACGGCAAGGGCGTTGATGGCTTGCAATTTTGACAGCATGGCTTGCATGAACAAACGATCACAAGGTCAGCCGGGCAATTAGGCTTCGGACTTCACCCCCAGACCCCGTGAGCACACAGGCATGGCACATCCAAGCACCAGCATCCCAGTCACCCCCAGCATCGGCGCCGCCGCTGACTTCGACTTCTTCGTCGGCTCCTGGCAGATACAGCACCGCCGGCTCAAGGAGCGGCTGACAGGCTGCCAGGAATGGGAGCAGTTCGAGGGCAGCTCAAGCATGCAGAAGCTGCTCGGCGGCCATGCCAATATCGATGACAACCTGATCCACCTGCCCGATGGCGACTACCGGGCCTTGACGCTTCGCAGCTTCAATGCAGCGACGGGTTTGTGGTCGATTTGGTGGCTGGATGGGCGCCATCCCGATCAGCTCGATGTGCCCGTTGTGGGCAGCTTCAAGGAGGGCAAAGGCTACTTTTACGCCGACGACACGCTCAGAGGCCAAGCCATCCGCGTTCGCTTCCTGTGGACCCAGTGCTCTGAACTGGGCCAGCCGCGTTGGGAGCAGGCGTTCTCCACCGATGGTGGTGTCAGCTGGGAAGTCAACTGGGTGATGGACTTCCGCCCTGCCGAGTCCCTCGCAAGAAAACCCGCATGCCCGTGATCGAGATTCGCGGCTACCAGCTGGTACCAGGCAGCCGAGATCGCTTCCATCGGCTGATCAGCCAACACAGCTTGCCTCTGATGCGGGAATGGGGCTTTGACGTCGTCGACTTGGGCCCCTCGCTGCATGACGCAGACAGCTATTTCCTCATGCGCGCTTTCCGCGACATGGCCGCCCTTGAGGCCGAGCAGACTGCGTTCTATGCAAGCCCCGCCTGGCGCCAGGGACCACGCGAGGCCATCGTGAGCCTGATCGCGTCAGACAGCAATGTGGTGCTTGAGATGAGCCCCGACCGCATCGAGGCCTTGCGCAATCGGGCCATCGCCCCGGCTTCGCAAGCCCGACCCTGACGCGTCAATCACGCTGACCGAAACTCAAGGACTCCCCGCCGAGAAAGAGGCCTTTCGGCTGTGATTCGCTGCGCTTGCCGTCGAACCTGGATTTGTGAGCGGCTTCATGTCCTGCCGTGAATGCAGGGCGTGAGCCGCAGCCCCTATCGCGGCACGGCATCTGGTTCAGCCCTCCACCCGCCACCAGCTCGGCAACAAAGCCCGCACCTCGCGCCGCGCAAAGCGGTCGTCCAGCAAATGGATCACGCCGCGGTCTTCGGTGGTGCGGATCACACGGCCGGCGGCCTGCACCACTTTCTGCAGGCCCGGGTAGAGGTAGGTGTAGTCATAACCCGCGCCCTTGAGCTGTTCCAGCCGGGCGCGAAACTGCTCGTTGACCGGGTTGACCTGGGGCAGGCCCAGGGTGGCGATGAAGGCGCCGATCAGGCGCGCGCCGGGCAGGTCCACGCCTTCAGAGAAGGAGCCGCCGAGCACCACAAAGCCGATGCCCTGGCTTTCGGGCGTGAAGCGCTGCAGAAAGGCCTGTTGCTCGGCCTCGCTCATGCGCCGCGCCTGCGGCCAGAGCGGCACGCCCGGATGCTCGCGGGAGAACAGCTCGGCCGCCTGCTGTAGGTAGTCGTGGCTGCTGAAAAAGGCCAGGTAGTTGCCGGGCCGGGCCTGGAACTGTGCGCCGATCTGGGCGACCAGGGCGGCCAGGGAACGCTGGCGGTCGGCATAGCGGGTGGAGATCTGGCGCGCCACCTTCACTTCCAGCTGCGCCGCCTCAAACGGCGATTCCACCTCCAGATAGGCCCAGTTCTCGGGCAGGCCCAGCAGGTCGGCATAAAAGCCGGCGGGCTGCACCGTAGCCGAGAACAAGGTGGCCGTATGGGCCGCCAGCAGGCGCGGCCGCAAGAAAGGCGCGGGCACGATGTTGCGAATCGCCAGGGTGGTGTGCAGCTTGGCCTGGCTCTTGGCAAAGCCGGGGGCATTGCTGTTGCGCAGGGTCAGGTCGCAAAGCGAGTGGGCATCGAGTTGCTCGGCCAGGCGGGCAAAAGCCAGGGCTTCGAAGAAGAAGTTCTGCAGCGCCGGCTCCAGCGGCTTGGCCGAGCCCGCCTGTTGTTGCTCGCTGATGGCGGCGGTGGCTTGCTGCAAGGCCTGCATCCAGGCCTCGGGCAACTCTTTCAAAACTTGATAGGGCTCGGCTGCCTCTTCGCCGGCCGTGCTTTTGCTCAGCTTGGTCCAGGCCCGCTGCAGGCGGTCGAGCGGCGCTTTCAGCGAGGGCGGCGCCACCAGCTTGGCGCCACGCAAGCTGTCCTGCTCCAGCTCGGCCGAGTACATCTTGCGGCCACGCTCGAGCAGGTTGTGCGCCTCGTCGGCCAGCAGGCCCACGCGCCAGCCGTTCTGCTGGCTCAGGCCATGCAGGAGCGCACTGCTGTCGAAGAAGTAGTTGTAGTCGCCGACCGCCACATCGGCCCAACGCACCAGCTCCTGGCTCAGGTAGTAGGGGCAGACCTCAAAGGCCAGGGCCAGGGCGCGCACGGCCGCACGCTCAAGCGCCAAACCGCTTTGCACGGCGGCGGCGCGGGCCTGCGGCAGGCGGTCGTAAAAGCCCTGGGCCAGCGGGCAGCTCTCGCCGTGGCAGGCCTTGTCGGGGTGCTCGCAGGCCTTGTCACGGGCCACCAGCTCCAGCACCCGCAGGCTGCCCGGCGGGGTCTTGAGCTTCTCCACGCCTTCCAATGCCAGCTGGCGGCCGGAGCTCTTGGCCGTCAGGAAAAACAGCTTGTCCAGCTTCTGGCCCGGCATGGCCTTGAGCATGGGAAAGATGGTGCCCACCGTCTTGCCGATGCCGGTGGGCGCTTGGGCCAGCAGCACCCGGCCGGAGACCGCCGCCTTGTAGACGCCCTCGGCCAGGGCGCGTTGGCCGCGGCGAAATTCGGCATGGGGAAAAGCCAGGGCCAGCAAAGCCGCGTCGCGCGCCTCACGGTGCGCCTGCTCCTGCTGCGCCCAAGCGACATAACGCCCGCATTGTTCGGCAAAAAAAGCCTGCAGATCGGCGGCGCCGTGGGTCTCGGCGAACACGGTTTCGCTCTGCGCCATGACGTCGAAGTACACCAGGGCCAGCTCGACCCGCGCCAGGCCCTCCTGCGCGCACAGCAGGGCGCCGTAGACCTTGAGCTGGGCCCAGTGCAGGGCGCGGTGGTTGGCGGGCTGGGCGTCCAGGCTGCCTTTGTGGGTCTTGATTTCCTCCAGGCGCTGGCGGCCGGCATCCCAGCCATCGGCGCGGCCGCGCACCCGCAAACGTGCACCACACTCCGGTTCAACAAACACGCCGCTGAGGCTCAGCTCGGTCTGGTAGCCGCTGCCGCGCCGGCCGGCCACTAGGGCATGGCCGGCCATGCCCTCCAGCGCGGTGGGTGCCGGCGTGAAGCGCAGGTCCAGATCGCCGGCCTTGGCGCTGAACTCGCACAGGGCGCGGACGGCGACGAGCAGCTCGGCAGCTGCGGCGGTCTCGCTCACGCCACGCTGCCCGGGTCGCCGGGCAAAGCCGCCTCGGGTTGCGCCCCCGGCTCACCCAGATGGGCTTGCGGGCTCTCGCCTTCCAGCCGATCGGGCGTGGCCTTGGCCAGCGCCATCCAGACGGCAAAAGGCAGCTCGCAGGGCTGGTAGCGTGCCGGGCGCAGCAGTTCCAGCCGGCCGGTCTCGACCTCGCCGTGCAGCACCCAAACGCCGAATTCAGGCGGCAACTCCTCGGGCTCGGCCACCCCCGCCGGGAACACGTAGTAGCAGGCGCTGCACAGCCATTGGTAGGACTCGCGCTTGGCCGCATGGCGCAGATCGGACTGCAGATCGGCCCGGCTGGCCTTGATCTCGTGCACCACGGGCTGCAGATAAGCCGCCACCGAGGTGTTGCGCACCGAAAAAAGATCGGGGCGGGCCATGCGCCAGGGCTGCTTGGGCGCGGCCTCGTGGGGCGCATCGAGCAAGTCCTCGCCAAACAGCGGCGTGGAAGAAGCCCTGAGCGGTGATGATGCTTCGGCCTGAACCTGGGCCCGCAGCGACAACTCGCGCCAGACGATGCGGCCGTCCTGGCGCATCAGCTGTTCACTCATGAGGCAGGCGAGGCGGTCATGCAGGCTCAGCGCCCGCTGGCCACGCTGGCGCGAGGCGGCCAGGGCGGCAATGCCGGCGGGCGTCAGCTGCAGGGTTTCGTGGCCGCCGGGCGGGCAACGCAACTCCACCCAACCACCGGCCAGCAGGTCGATCTCCAGCGGATCGCGGCAGGGCCAGCCACCCGAGCGCCAGACCTTCATCAAGCGGCTGAGCTGGGGGCGGCTGAGCGCCGGGGCGGCGCTCGCGGCAGTCGCGGCAGTCGCGGCAGTCGATGCGGGCGGCGCGGGCAAAGGGGCATCAGAGGAAATCACTGGATAAGTTTACAGTGGTGCTCGGGTGATATTACCCACCCCCAAAATCGCAGTTGAATTCCGCGCCTCAACTGAGCATCCTGGGATCACCCCTCCACCCCAGGACACTCAGCGATGCCACTGACGTCATCCCTCAAGACCCGTCTCCCCCAGTCTTCGGCCGCCTCCTGTTCTTCTGCCTCCTGCTGCCCAGCGCTTCGCGCTTCTCCCCCTCGCCACTTGCGCGCTCGCCTGATGCTCCCCGCATGGATCGCGCTGGCCAGCCTGCACTCCAGCGCCTTCAGCCAGACGCCCCCGACCGCCGGTGTGGTGACCCCAAGCAAACCCGCCGCCACCTTGCATGCCAAGGCCAGCAGCACTGCCAGCAACACCATCGCCAACGATCCGGCCCAGCTCTTGATGAACAGCCCCACTGGCGCCGGCCTGCCCAGCAACTGGCAGCTGCAGGCCAGCAAGCTCAGTGGCGAAGCCTTTGCGCCCAGCGAGCTGAAAGGCCGCGTGGCCGTGGTCTTCTACTGGTCGACCGCCTGCGCGGTCTGCCGCGACACCCTGGCCGAGCTGCGCGCCAACCTGGAAGGCTGGCGCAAGAAGCCGGTGTCCGTGGTGCAGGTCAATGTCGACAAGCAGGCCGAGGACTGGCGCAGCTATGAGCAGATCCGCAACGTCATGCACAAGCCGCCACCGGGCCTGCTGTCTCTGCGCCTGGACGCCGGGCCCGCGCCTGCCCGCCTGCCCTTGACCCTGGTCGTGGACGCGCAGAACCGCGTGGTGCGCCGCTACGAAGGCCGCGTCGCCCCCGAGGCCTGGAACGACGTGGCCGATCTGCTGCCTTGAGCGGCGCCCTCGACACGCCCCCTCAAGGACGATGAATCCACGCATCCCGGCTCCTCTGCAGGAATTCTGGCAAGCCTACGCCGCTCCCTACGCCGCTCAACGGGGCGGCCAGGACCCGCTCGACGAGGAGCGCTTTCACGAGGTCTGCCAGTTCGGGGACACACCCGAGCTGATCGATGAACTCGCGCAGCTGGTGCTGGCCGGCCGCAAACGTGCGACCGCCGGCGCCGTCTGGTTCTACGAATCCTCGGGCCTGGGCTTGCCGCGGCCGGGCCTGCTCAGCATCGTCACCGATTCGCAAGACCGCGCCCTGTGCATCATCGAAACCACCCAGGTGGACCTGACGCCTTTTGACCAGGTCACGGCCGAGTTCGCCGCCACCGAGGGCGAAGGCGACGGATCCCTGGCGTTCTGGCGGCGCGCACACCGCGAGTACTTCAGACGCGAATGCGAACGCGCCGGGCGGGTGTTCAGCGAAGACCTCCTGATCGCCTGCGAGCGCTTTCGCGTGGTGTGGCCCTTGAGGTTCGCGGGCTGAGGTTCGCGGGCTGAGGCTCGCGGACTGAGGATCGGGGCAAACCCTGGGCAAGCTTCTGCGAGCTGGCTGGAGCCACATAATCTCCAGAACCCACGCCACCCCTGCCTCGCAGAACGCCTGCCACCATGATCATTCCCGACCATTGGGCCGAAGCCCGTCGCACACAAACAAGGAGAGGCCATGCCGTCACCGTGAGGCGTTTCGGCTGGTCCAACCTCAGCCCCGAGGATGCGCAGGCCATGGCCGAGGCCCGGGTCGAGGAGGCTTTGCGGCGCCGCATGGCCGGCGAGGCCTTGACGGCGCATGAGCTGAAGATGCCCTACAACGGCAGCGAGGGCGTGCCCATTCGCGAAGAGGTGGTGGCACGGCAGGGCGAACTCGTCGTGACTCGCAATGCCTACGGCGCGCGCTGCCTGAACACCGAACATGCCCTGTTCGCCGACATCGATTTCAAGATTGAGGTCCGTCTCTGGCAGGGCTTGCTCGGCTGGGCGCTGCTGTGTCTGGGGTCGGGGCTGCTGGCCTGGCTGTTCCGCAGTTCTGGCACCTTTGTCCTGCTGCTCTTCCTGTCCCTGCTGCTGGCGGCGCCCGCGACCCAGCAGGTCCGGCGCCTGTGGCTGGCCGTGCGCGGGGGGCCGCTGCAAGTCCAGCGTCGGTGCATCCAGGCCTTTCTGGCCGAACACCCCAACTGGAGTCTGCGCCTCTACCAGACACCGGCCGGACTGCGCCTGCTGGCCACGCACGAGACCATGGCAGCACGTTCCGACCTCAGCCGCGCCTTCTTCCAGGCCGTCGGCGCCGATGAGAACTATGTGCGCATGTGTTTGAACCAGAACTGCTTTCGCGCACGCTTGAGCGGCAAGCCCTGGCGCATGGGTCTCACCGGCCGCATCCGCCCGCGCTCCGGCACCTGGCCGGTGTCACCGGAGCAGATGCCGGCGCGCCAGGACTGGATCGCGCGCTACGAAAGCCAGGCCGCCAGCTACGCCGCCTGCCGCTATCTCGAAACCCTGGGCAGTGGCTTCATCCACCACGAGCTGCAGGCCGTGGTGGCGCTGCATGACGAGGAGTCGCGGGCCCTGCGCCAGGACCTGCCCCTGGCCTGAGCTGCTGTTCGACGCTCTAAAAGCTCAGCACAAAGCAGGCCCCACCCGTCACCGGCTTGACGTAGCGCACCGTGCCGCCCATGCCGTGGATCAGCTTGCGCACCAGGGCCAGGCCGATGCCGTGGCTGCCATCCTCGCGCGCCTGAGTCGCGCTGCGGGCGCTGAAGAAAGGCAGGAAGATGTCGTTCTCCAGACCCGCAGGCACGCCGGGGCCGTTGTCGCGCACCTCCAGGGCCAGGCGGCCGCCGCGCACCAGACGGGCACGCACCTGCAGGCGCGGCTGCGGCACACCGGCCGTGGCCTGGGCGGCGTTCTTGATCAGGTTAAGCAAGGCCTGCTCCAGCTGACCCGGGTCGGCGCGCAGGCTCAGGCTCTCGGGCTCGACCGTGAAGCTGGCCTCGCCGCCACGGGCGCGCCAGTCGGCCGCCACCAGCTGCTCCAAACGCGCAAACAGCTCGGACAGCTGCAGCACCTCGGCTTGGGGCGCCGGCAGCTCGCTGATGCTGCGGTAATGACCGACGAAGGCCGCGAGCGAGGCGGCGCGGCGGGCGATGGTGTCCAGGGCCAGGTTGAGGTCGGGCCCGGCCTCGGGGTCGCCCAGCATCTCGCGCGCGCTGCGCGAGAGCGAGGCAATCGGCGTGAGCGAGTTCATGATCTCATGTGTCAGCACATGGACCAGTTGGCGCCAGGCCTTGAGGGTTTCGGCCTCCAGCTCGGACTCCAGAGGCAGCAAGGCCAGCAACCGCGCGTCCACACCGCCCAGGCTCAGGCGGCTGCCGGCCAGCAGCCAGCGCTCCTGGCCGCGCTCGGTGGCGATGCTGAGCAACTCGCGTCCGGCCTCGCCGCGGGCCTCGCGCAGCTGCGCCAGCAGGGCCTCGCGCTCCAGCGCCCCGCCGGGCGCCAGCAGGCGGCGCGCACGCACGTTCAGCGCCGTCACCTGCTCGCCGCTGATGCGCAGCAAGGCCACCGGCACATGCTCCAGCTCGCCCTCCAGCAAGCTCAGCTTCTGCTGCAGATCGGCCTGCAGCGCCGGGTTGCCCTGCGGCTGATCGAGGGCGGGTGCGGGCAGCTGCAAACGCCCCAAAGCCAGCCAGCCCCAGCGCGCCACGACCAGCTGGGCCAGCACAATCAGCACCTGCCAGCGCGGCGAGCCTTGCTGCCAGACCAGGCCGGCCGCACCCAGCGCCAGCAGCAGGGCGGCGAGCAGCACCTGGCCCCGCAGCTGCTGGCTGCGTCGCAGCTGAAGCTGTGCCGGCGACAGCGGCGGGTGCTCAGAGCCCATGCTTTTCCATGCGTCGGTAGAGCGCTGCGCGGCTCAGGCCCAGCAGGCGCGCGGCCTGGCTGATATTGCCCTCGGCCTGGCGCAGGGCTTGGTCCAGGGCCTCGCGCTCACGCTCGTGCAGGCTCAGGCTCGGACCGGCGCTCGACGTCGCCGCAGCCGCAGCCGCTGGGGCTTGAATGGTGGCGGCGCTCAAGCCAAAGTCTGCCGCCTCCAGCTGCATGCCCTGCCCCAGGATCACGGCCCGCTCGCAGGCATGGCGCAGAGCCCGCACATTGCCCGGCCAGTCGTTCGCCTGCAGGGCCTGCCAGGCGGCGGCACTGCAGTCGCGCTGCGGTTTGCCGTACTGATGGGCATAGGCGGCCAGGTAGTGGCGGGCGAGCAGCGGGATGTCTTCACGGCGCTCGCGCAGCGGCGGCACGCGCAGCACGATGGTGTTGAGGCGGTAGAGCAGATCGGGGCGGAAGCGCAGCGGGTCGAACAGCGCTGCCTCGTCGAGATTGGTGGCGCTGACGATGCGCACATCGACCGGCAGCGCCCGGTCGGCGCCCAGCGGCGTCACCTCGCGGCGTTCCAGCACGGTGAGCAGCTTGGCCTGGCCGGCCAGGGGCAGATTGGCCACCTCGTCGAGAAAGAGCGTGCCGCCGGCCGCGGCCTGAAAACGGCCGGGCCGCTCTTGCCGCGCATCGGTGAAGCTGCCGCGCTTGTGACCGAAGAGTTCGCTCTCCAGCGTGGTCTCGGACAGAGCGCCCAGGTCCACGGCCAGGAAAGTCTCGCCGCTGCGCTTGCTCCAGGCATGGATCTCGCGCGCCACCAGCTCCTTGCCCGAGCCCATCTCGCCCAGCACCAGCACATTGGCCTCGGTCGGCGCCACGCTCTGGATCAAGGCCCGCAGCTCGCGCATGGCCGGCGCCTCGCCGAGCAGGGCCGAGGGCTGGCACACCCCGCCCTGCGGCGCGCGCCGGGCCAGGGCTGCGGCCACGGTGGCGCAGAGCTTGGCGTTGTCCCAGGGCTTGGTGACGAAATCGAAAGCGCCCGCCTTGAGCGCGGCCACGGCCAGGTTCACCTCGGCATAGGCCGTCATCACAATCAACGGCAGCTCGGGGCTGTGGGCCAGGGCACGCTGCAAGAGCTCCAAACCCTGAGCCCCATCGGTGCGGCCGGGCAGGAAGTTCATGTCCAGCAGCAGCAGTTCCACATCGCCCGCATCCAGGGCCGGCAGCAGCGCTTCGGGCTGATGCAGCAGACGCACCGGGCCGAAGCGGCGCTGCAGCAGCAAGCGCGCAGCGAGAGCCACATCGGGGTCGTCGTCCAGTATCAAGATCGCCATGACGCGAGATTAGCAGCGCGCTGGGGCGCGCACCTGTCCGATTCCGGACAGCTGCTCGGGCGACACGGCGGCCGGGTGTCCGCTCCCGGACAGTCGCCCCGGCAAGGGCATGGGAAACAGCGGGGCTCAGCCTGGCACGCGCTTTGCAAACACAGCGGCCATGAACGCGAATTTGCATCGCCTGCCCCCCGTCACCGGCGCCGCCATGGACCGCCCCTTGCCGAAGAAGAAGTACGCCCGCGCCCTGCGCTGGGCCGGTTTCAGCCTGGCCGCGCTGGCAGCGGCCTCAGCGCTCTACCTCAGCGTGCCGCGCGGCCTGGCGGTGCCCCTGGCCGAGCTGAGCATTTCGACCGTGGCCGAGGGTGAATTCCGCGACGAGCTGACCTTGCGCGCCCAGGTCGTGCCGGCCCACCAGGTGCTGCTGGACGCGACCGACGCCGGCCGCGTCGACGCGGTGCTGGTGCGCGACGGCGACATGCTCAAGGCCGGCACCCTGCTCTACCGCCTGTCCAACCCGCAACGCGAGCAGGAGGTGCTGCAGCGCTCGGCCGAGGTGGCCCAGCAGCAGGCCAATCTGGCCATGCAGCGCACCGCCCTGGCCAATGCGCAAAGCATGCTGCGCCGCGACCTCAGCAGCCTGCAGCATGAGCTGACCCGGGCCGAGAACGAGCTGGCCCGCCAGCAAAGCCTGGCCGCGCAGGGCTTTGTCTCCAAAGCGGTGCTGGAGGATGCCCAGCTCAAGCGCGAACAGCAGCAGCGTCTGCTGGCCCAGGCGCGCGAAGACGGCGCGGCCGAGATCCGCACCCGCGAGCAGGCCGTGGCCGAGATGGAGCGCGCGGTCAAAGGCCTCAGCGAAGGCCTGGCCGTGGTGCGCCAGGCGGCCGCCGGCCTCTCGGCCCGGGCGCCCCGCGACGGCCAGCTCAGCGGCTTCAGCCTGCAGGTGGGCAGCAGCGTCAAGCCGGGCGACCGGCTGGGCCGCATCGACGACATCGCCAGCTTCAAGCTGGCCGGCAATGTCGACGAGTTCTACCTGGCCCGCGTGCAAAAAGGCCTGCAGGCCTCGCTGGAGGCCGCAGGCAAGACCTGGCCCCTGACCGTCAGCCAGCGCGTGCCGCAGGTGAAGGACGGCCGCTTCGGCGTCGAGCTGGAGTTCAGCCAGGGCATGCCGCCGGCCCTGCAGGCCGGCCAGAGCCTGGACGCCCGCATCGTGCTGGGTCAGCCCAGCCGCGCCCGCCTGATCGACGACGGCGCCTTCTACGGCGACAGCGGCGGCGCCTGGGTCTATGTGCTCAATGCCGAGGGCACGGCGGCCGAGCGCCGCCCGGTGCGCCTGGGCCGCCGCGCGGCCGGCCGCATCGAGGTGCTGGACGGCCTGCAGCCCGGCGAGCGCGTGATCGTCTCCAAGGTGCGCGCCTACGGCGACGCGCCCCTGCTCAAGCTCAAGACCTGAGCCCCATCAACTTCAAGACACCCTCCAAGAGGACGGAGAACACCATGATCCAACTGAAAAACCTCAGCAAGCTGCACCGCAACAGCGAGGTCGAGACCACCGCCCTGAACCAGATCAACCTGGAAATTGAAGCGGGCGAATACCTGGCCATCACCGGCCCTTCGGGCTGCGGCAAATCGAGCCTGCTGTCCATCCTGGGCCTGCTCGATGCGCCCAGCAGCGGCGAGTACTGGTTCGAGGGCCGGAACGTCACCGGCTGGAACGAGCGCCAGCTCAGCGCCCTGCGCCGCGGCCGCATCGGCTTTGTGTTCCAGAGCTTCAATCTGATCGACGACCTGAGCGTGCGCGAGAACATCGAGCTGGCGCTTGAATACGGCGATGTGCCGCGCAAGGAACATGCCGCCCGCGTGGATGCCGCCATGCTGCGCCTGGGCATCGACCACCGCGCCAATCACCGGCCCTCGCAGCTCTCGGGCGGCCAGCAGCAGCGTGTGGCCATCGCCCGCGCCATCGTCTCGCGCCCGGCCCTGCTGCTGGCCGACGAGCCCACCGGCAACCTCGACAGCGCGCAAGGCGACGAGGTCATGCGCATCCTGCGCGAGCTCAACGAAGAAGGCACGACCCTGGTGATGGTGACCCACTCGCCAGCCCATGCCGCGCAAGCATCGCGCTGCTTGCGACTGCTGGATGGACGCATCCTCGTCGATGCCATGGCGGCCTGAAACAGGACACAGCACCATGAAGCTCAAAGATCTGCGCGTCAGCTGGCGCCAGCTGCTGGCCGAACCGGCCTACTCCCTGGTGGTCGTGCTGGGCCTGGCCGTGGCCATCGCCGCCGCCTATCTGATCGCCCTGCTGCTCAACGACCGCTGGCTGCCCGACCCCAGCGTGCCGCAGCCCGACCGGGTCGTGCGCCTGGAATTCAAGGGCAACATCCCCGGTCGCAACGACGACTGGTTCAGCTCCATGCCCTTTGTCTTTCGCAATGCCTTGCTCGATGCGAAAGCACCGGTGAGCCATGTGGCGCGGGTGGCAGAGAGCGAGCTCGGCTTGCGCGTCGGCGAGCAGGTCAGCAAGAACCATGTCATGTTCGCCGACCCGGAGCTGGTCGACATCTTCGGCCTCAAGGCCCTGAGCGGCGATGTGCGGGCGGCGCTGAGCAAGCCCGACACCGTGGCCCTGACCACCAGCGCGGCCGAGCGCCTGTTCGGCCGCAGCACGGATGTGCTGGGCCAGCGCCTGCGCATGCGCGGGCAGGAGATGACGGTCGCGGCCCTGATGCCGCGCCAGGCCGCGAACAGCGAGCTGGAGTTCGATGTGCTGGCCAACTTCGAGTCGCCCGCCTCCGAGCAAGCCCCCTGGATGCTGAGCGCCTGGTACTTCATCAACGGCAACGTCTACGCCCGCCTGGCCGATGGCGCCAGCGCCGCCCAACTGGGCACGCTGATGCAGTCCATCTTCGACCGCAGCCCCGGCACCACCGAGGTGCCGCCCGAATGGCGCGCCGGAGGGCGCAAGAGCGCCTTCGTGCGCGCCATGCCTTTGACGCGCATCCCCTTTGAAGGGGCCGGTCAACGGACCCGGCTGATGCTCTACAGCGCCCTCAGCCTCATGGCCCTGACCATGCTGGCCCTGGCCGCCATCAACTACGTCAACCTCAGCAGCGTGCGCACCCTGCGCCGCCAGCGCGAGATCGCCGTGCGCAAGAGCCTGGGCGCCAGCCCGGCGCGCCTGGGCCTGCAGTTTGTACTGGAGTCCAGCCTGGTGGCCTCGCTGGCCGGCGTCGTCGGCCTGCTGCTGGCCTGGTTGCTAGCGCCAGGCTTTGCCGACCTGCTCGATGTGCAGTTCGCCAGCAAGCTGTTCGCCCCGGCGCAGCTGATCAGCCTGCTGCTGGGCTGCCTGGCCCTGGGTGCATTGTCCGGGCTCTACCCGGCCCGGGTGGCCCTGGGCGTGCATTGCGCCCCGGCCTTGCAGGGCCGCAAGCAAAGCGAAGGCACAGCCGGCCGCCAGCTACGCCGGGCGATGACGGTGCTGCAGTTCGGCGCCGCGCTGACCCTGTCGGGCGCAGCGGTGGTGGTGGTGTGGCAGAGCGAGTTTGTGGCTGGCATCAACCCGGGCTTCAAGACCGATGGCTTGTTGGCCATTGAACTGCCGCCCACGGCCAAACGCGCGGCCAAGCTCGGTCTGTACGAATCCCTGCGCGCGCATGCCAGCGTGCAGCGCCTGAGCATGAGCGACGACATCCCGGGCCGCAACGGGATCGGCGCCGTGGTCACCCTGACGCGAGGCGAGACCAAGGTTTCCACCCGCCGCAGCTTGGCAGATGGCAGCTTCGTGGCCACCTACAGCATCCCCCTGCTGGCCGGAAGCCTGGAGGGGATCAACCTCCCCGAGACCTCTCCTTTTGACCCAAACGCAGCCAAGCAAGTCTGGCCCGCGCTGATCGACGCGACGGCGGCCAAGGCCATGGGCTTTGCGTCACCGCAAGAGGCCGTGGGCCAGGTGATGCTGGCCGACGATCATGAAGTGCGCGTGGTCGCCGTGAGCGGCCCGATCCGGCAAGAATCGGCTCGCTCGCTGCAACAACCCCAGCTCTTCATGCTGCTCAAGAACGGGCACAGCGTGCTCACCCTGGCCGGCCCAGATCTGCCTGCGCTGCGTGCGGCGGCTCAAGAGGCCTGGCCGCGCTACTTCCAGGACGATGTCTTGCTGATGAGCAGCGTGCATGAGGAACTGGCCCAACGCTACCGCCTGGACCGCAATCTCGGCCGCTTGATCGCCGTCGCCAGCCTGCTGGCGCTCTTGCTGGCCGCTTTCGGCGTCTACGCCCTGGCGGCCTACACGGTGCGGCGCGCGGCGCTGGAGATCGTGATCCGCAAACTGCACGGCGCCGGCCACCGCCACATCGCCGCGCTCTTGGTCAAGGAGTTCGCGCCCCTGCTGGGCCTGGCCGCCCTGATCAGCCTGCCGCTGATCTGGTGGATCGCCCAGCAGTACCTGAGCGGCTTTATCGAGCGCGCCCCGATGGGCGGCTGGCCGCTGCTGGCGGCCCTGCTCGGCACCTTGCTGATGAGCGCCCTGGCCGGCCTGCGCCATGCCCTGGCGGCCATGTCCATGCGGCCCATCCTGGCCCTGCGCGACTGAAGCGGCCTGCCACACATGAGACTGCTCGACCTCCGCGTGGCGGCCCGGCAATTGCGGGCCGCCCCCTTCAATGCCTCGGTGCTGATCCTGGGCCTGGCCCTGGCTCTGGCAGCCAGTTACCTGCTGGCCGTGATGCTGGGCGAACGCTACCGGCCCGACCCGGCGCTGCGCGAGCCCGAGCGCATCGTGATGCTCGATTTCCACGGCAATATGCCGGGCCGCCAGGAGGACTGGTTTCTGGGCGCGCCTTTTGCGCTGCACGAGGCGCTGCAGAAGTCCGGCGCGCCGCTGCAGCATTTGAGCCGCAGCAGCAACGACTGGCTGACCTTGCGCGTGGGCGAGCGCCAGCAGCGCAGCGCCGTGCTGGCCCTGGATGCCAGCGCCGTCGAGCTGTTCGGCTTGCGCAGCCTGCAAGGCGACTTGAAGGCCTGCCTATCCCGGCCCGACACCATCGTCCTGCGACAGAGCCTGGCCCGCCAGCTCTTCGGCGAGCGGCCCGCCCTGGGTCAGCTTCTGCATGCGGGCAAGCACATGCTCAGCGTCTGCGCGCTCTTGGCCGATCCGGGCTCACAAAGCACGCTGCGCGAGCCGGCCTTCATCGGCTTCGACTCACCCGCCGCCGAGCTCGACGAGGAAATGCGCAGCGCCTGGTTCCAGATCAGCGGGCGCATCTATGGCCGGCTGGCACCCGGCGCCAGCGCCGAGCAGGTCGGCGCCTTGGCTCAAGCCCTGCTCGACGCCAGCCCCATCATGAAGCAGCTGCCGCCCGACTGGACGGCCGAGGGCCGCAAAGCGGCCTTCATGCGCGCCCTGCCCATCACCCGGCTGCCCTTCGAAGGCCGCGAAGGGCGCCTGCGCGTGCAAGCCCTGTGGGCCTTGGGCGGCGTGGCGGTCCTGCTGTTGAGCCTGGCCCTGCTCAACTTCATCAACCTCAGCAGCGTGCGCACCGTGCAACGCCAGCGCGAGATCGCCGTGCGCAAAAGCCTGGGCCTGGGCCCGCGCCGCCTGCTGCTGCAGTTCGCGGCCGAAGCGCAGCTGAGCATCGCACTGGCGGCCGCGCTGGCGGTGCTGCTGGCCTGGTTGATGGTGCCCTGGCTGGCCGGCGTGCTGCAGCTGCCGGTGCCGGACAGCCTCTTGCAAACCTTGCCCCTGCTGGGCCTGGCCGCGGGCTGCGCGCTGCTGGGTGGCCTGGTCTGCCTCTACCCGGCCTGGCTGGCCTGGCGGCAGAATGCGGCCGCCGCCCTGCAGGGCCGGCAAGCCAGTGAGGGCGCCTCAGGCCGCTGGCTGCGCCGCACCCTGACCGTGCTGCAGTTCGGCGTGGCGCTCCTGGTCTGCAGCCTGGCCTTGATCCTGAGCTTGCAGAACCGCCATGTGCTGGCGCGTGAGCTGGGTTTCGATCCCCACGGCGTGCTGGCCCTGCGCTTGCCCGATGGCGCCAGCCCGGCCTTGGCCGAAGACCTGCGCCAGGCCCTGGCCCAGCGCCCCGAGGTGCAGGCCCTGGCCTGGAGCGACAGCGTGCCCGGCAGCGGTCGGATCGAGCGCGAGGGCGGCTTTTTGCGCGCGGACCCGGGCCGCGACGGGGGTGAGGCCCGCAAGCTGCGGGTCGTCCATGTCGACGCCGATTTCTTTGCCCTCTACCGGATTCCCCTGCTGGCCGGCCAGCTGCGCGCGGGCGAGCAAGACACGGTGGTGCTGGACTTGCCGGCCTTGCGTGCGCTCGGCTGGGCTCGGGTTGAGCAGGCCGTGGGCCAGGACTTGCGTCTGGCCTACACCGGCCTGGCCCAGCGCCAGCAGAGTTGGCGTGTCGCTGCCGTGGTGCCGCAGCAGCTGCTGGAAAGCACCCGCCAGCTCAGCCAGCCCCATGCCTTCGCACTCAAGCGCAGCGAACAGGTGCTGGCCACGGGCCGCGGCGCCTGGGTGCTCAATCTGCGCCTACGCGCAGGAGAACCGGCCAGCCTGGCGCGAGCCGAGGCCTGGATCGCACCGATCTGGAAGCGCTATGCGCCGGACCAAGCCCTGCAGCTGGAAGCGGTGGAAGCGGCCATGCAGGAGCCCTACCGCGCCGACCTGCGCCTGGCCGAGCTGGTCACGGCCAGCAGCGTGCTGGCCCTGGCCCTGGCGGGCTTCGGCGTCTATGCCTTGGCCGCCTTTCTGGTGCAGCGCCATGCACGCGAGTTGGTGCTGCGCAAGCTCTACGGTGCCTCAGCCGGCCAGGCCTTGACGCGGCTGCTGCGTGAGTTCGCCGGCCTGCTGCTGATCGCGGCCCTGCTGGCCCTGCCGCTGTCCTGGTGGCTGGGTCAAAGCTATCTGAGCCAGTTTGCCGACCGGGCGGCCATGGGCTTGTGGCCGCAAGCCCTGGCCCTGCTGGGCTTGCTGCTGGTGAGCCTGATCGCCAGCCTGCACCATGGCTTGCAGGCCATGGCCATGCGGCCGGTGCTGGCCCTGAAAAGCTGAGGAAAAAAGCCGTTAGAAACAGGGCCGCTGATCTGCGGCCCTTTCTTCTTCCGGGCTCTTACTTGACCTGCTTGAGCAGGCTCTTGCAGCGGTCCTCGTGCTGGGCGATCTCGGCCAGGGTGACCTCGATGTCGTCGAGCTGCTGCTCGAGCTGGCGGCGGTGCTGCTGCAGCACCTCCAGAAAGGCGCGCAGCTGCGGCGCCGCGCCGCTGGAGGCGTCGTACATATCGACCAGCTGCTTGATCTCCTGCAAGCTCAGGCCCAGGCGCTTGCCACGCAGGGTCAGCTTGAGGCGGGTGCGGTCGCGGTGGGTGTAGACGCGGTTGCGGCCGGCGCGCGAGGGCTCGAGCAGGCCCATGTCCTCGTAAAAACGAATGGCCCGGGGCGTGATGTCGAACTCATGGGCCAGCTCGGTGATGGTGAACTGGCGGGCACCCTCGCTCGCGGCATTCGGTGGGGTGACGGTGCTCATCGCTAAACTGGGGCTCGCTCGCATTGACGTTGACGTAAGCGGCAATTCTATGCACCTGCGAGGCGGCGCCGCGTCGGGCCTTGCCCTCTCCCCTCCCAATTTCTGCTTCTTGCTGAACGACCATGGCCAATCCCCGCGAATCGGAACTGCACTATCCGCTCGGCGACGCCCGCCCCGGCCCGGGCGAGCTGATCGAGCTGGCGCCCGGCGTGCGCTGGCTGCGCATGGGCCTGCCGTTTGCGCTGGACCACATCAACCTCTGGCTGCTGCGCGACGAGATCGACGGCAGCGAGGGGGCCAAGATCCAGGGCTGGACCATCGTCGATTGCGGCGTGGCCAATGAAGCGACGCAGGCGAACTGGGAAGCCATCTTTGCCGATCAGCTCGAAGGCCTGCCGGTGCTGCGCGTGATCGTCACCCATTTCCACCCCGACCACATCGGCCTGGCCCACTGGCTCTGCCAGCGCTGGAGCGGCGCCGTGGCGCCGGGCCTGCCGGCGCATCACGAATGCCGGCTGTGGATCAGCGCGACTGACTTTCACCTGGCCCGCCTGGCCAGCGGTTCGACCGTGGGCATGGGCGGCGAGACCGCCGCGGCCTTCTTCGCCAGCCATGGCCTGAGCGACCCGGAGGCCCTGGCCAAGATCCGCGCCCGCAGCAGCTACTACCCGAGCATGGTGCCGGAGGTGCCGGCCAGCTTTCGCCGCCTGATGGGCGGCAAGACCTTGCAGATCGGCGGCCAGAGCTGGCAATGCCTGGTCGGCTACGGCCATGCGCCCGAGCACATCAGCCTCTACTGCGCCGCACTCGGCCTGATGATCTCGGGCGATATGGTGCTGCCGCGCATCTCGACCAATGTCTCGGTCGTCGATGTCGAGCCCGAGGCCGACCCGCTGCGCCTCTATCTCGACTCGCTGCAGCGCCTGCTCAGCCTGCCGGCCGACACCCTGGTGCTGCCGGCCCATGGCCTGCCCTTCCGCGGCCTGCATGCGCGCATCGAGCAGTTGCAGGAGCACCATGTCGAGCGCCTGGCCGATGTGCGCCAGGCCTGCGCCGACAAGCCCTGCCATGCGGCCGAGCTGCTGGAGCTGCTGTTCAAGCGCAAGCTGGATCTGCACCAGACCACCTTTGCCATGGGCGAATCGGTGGCCCATCTGAACTCGCTCTGGCTGGGCGGCCAGCTGCGCCGCGAGCGCGGTGCCGACGGCATCTACCGCTTCCGCACACTGGCCACGCCGGCAGCGGCGCCCAAGACCTGAACCGGCCCGAAGCGCTGCGCCCAAAAGAAATCCGCCATCACTGAGGCTGCCGGCGAAGGCAACGTCAAGGATGGCGGACACTCGGCCCCTTTTAGCACCCCTCGGCAGCCGGGCTGCGAGTGATTCCACGCCGTATGGAATCTAGAACTGGGTGCGGGTGATGACAGCGTTGGCCCAGAGTGTCTATCGTCACCCTCTTAGGGGACAAGCCCCCCCAAAGAGGGATAAGCCCCCACCCGAGCCCACCCCTCAGCTGTTCACCCGTTCACCTGTTCACTTTGCGGGAGGGGTGAACACGTGAACAGGTGAACCAGTGAACCTGAAACGGCCGCGCGCTCACTCGCTGACGATGGACTCTTCGCGCAGGCGGCCGCGGGCGGTTTCGAAGTCCGGCAGCACCGAGCGCACCACGGCCCAGAAGGCCGGGCTGTGGTTCATCTCGCGCAGATGGGCCAGCTCGTGGGCCACCACGTAATCGATGATGGCCGGCGCGAAATGGATCAGGCGCCAGTTCAGGCGAATGGAACCGTCGGCACTGGCGCTGCCCCAGCGGGTCTGGGCCGAGCTCAGGCGCAGCTGAGTCATTTGCACGCCCAGGGCGGCGCCGAAGCGCTGGCAGCGCGGCTCGAAATCAGCGCGCGCGCGGCGCTTGAGCCAGGCTTGCACGGTGTCGCGCAGCTGCTCCTCGCTGGCCGCCAGCGGCAGGCCGATGCGCAGCACGCGTTCGGCTTCGTCGAAGAGCACGCCGTTGCGCTGAGGCTCCAGGCGCAGGGTGATGGGCGCGCCGAGGTAAGGCAGGCTGGCACCATCGCGCCACTCGATGCGAGAGGCCTCGACCCGGCGGGCGCGCTCTCGCTGCTCCACCAGCTTGCGCAGGATCCAATCAGCCTTGTGCTGCAGGGCGCGCTCGATATCAGCCTGCGGCAGCCAGCGCGGCGCACTGACGCGCAGGCCCTGGGCGCCCACCACAAAGCCGATGCTGCGCCGGCGCGCCCGCTTGAGCTCATAGGCCACACGGTGTTCACCCAGGCTGAGCTCGCGCTGGGCGCGCGGATTCTGCAGCACCTCGGCCTCGCTGCGGGCCGGTGCGGCCTCCTGACCGAACAGGCTCAGCTGGGCGCCTTGCAAGAGATTCTTGAGCATGGTGGTGATCAAGCGCCCGGGCTCAGGCCTGCATCGCACCCGCTGGCGGCGGAGCGGCGGCGGCGCGGCGGGCGCCGGCCTGGGTCTGGGGATAGGCCTCGGGGTCCAGGCGCTGCATTTCGGCCTCGATCCAGCTTTCCACCTCGCGCATCAGCTCGCCGGCCTCGCGGCCCTGCGGCGCGATCGGCCGGCCGATGGAGATGTCCACCACGCCGGGGCGCAGCAAAAAGCTCTTGCGCGGCCAGCAGCGGGCGGAGGTGGCGGCGATCGGCACCACGGGCACGCCGGTCTCGATGGCCAGGCGGGTGCCGCCGGTCTTGTACTCGCCCTTCTGGCCGCGCGCGGTGCGCGTGCCCTCGGGGAACATGATGACCCAGTTGCCCTGGGCCGCCAAGCGCTTGCCTTGCGCGGCCACTTTCGCCCAGGCCTCGGCGCGCTTGCTGCGGTCGATGTGGATCATGTCCATGCGCGCCATGGCCCAGCCGAAGAAGGGCACGTAGAGCAGCTCGCGCTTGAAGACATAGGCCAGCGGATGCGACATCAGGGCCGGGAAGGCAAAGGTCTCCCAGGTGCTCTGGTGCTTGGGCAGCAGGATGACGGCGGAGCGGCGGTCGGCCTGGCTGGGCAGGTGCTGCATGCCCTGGATGCGCCACTGCACGCCGCAGATCAGGCGCGCGCTGTGAATGGCCAGACGCAGCCAGCCGGCACAGGCCCAGTACACCGTGTCGCCCTTGGCGAACAGCGAGATCAAAAGCACCGCCAGCGCCCAGGGGATGACGGTGGCCGTCAGCCAGAGCACAAACACGGCGGAACGCAGCGCTGCCAGCAAGCTGGCCAGCGGAGCCGCCGACACAGCCCCCGGCGGTGGCGCACTGGCACCGGTCTTCAAGTGAGCGCCCCCGGGGCGGTGTCGGGCGCCAGGGCCTGACCGCGGGCATCGGCCTTGCTGCGCCGGTCTTTCTGGATCAGATGCTCGGCAAACGCACCCAGGCTGGCATGGACCCGCACGCCCGGCACCTTGGCCAGGAGGGCCGCCAGCTGCGTCTCGTCCAGATCACCGAGGCGCGCGCCACGCACCAGATGCGGCACGCAGCCGGCCGCTTGAGCCGTCTGCACATCGCGCAGGCTGGCGCCAACCATATGGATGGTGGGCAGCTCGACACCGAAGCGCTCACCGATCTGCTGCACCAGGCCCGGCAGGGGCTTGCGGCAATCGCAGCCTTCCTCGGGCGTGTGCGGGCAGAAGAAGGCGGCGTCGAGGCGCCCACCCTTCTCGGCCAGCAGCTGGTTGAGGCGGATGTGGATGGCGTTCAGTGAAGCCATATCCAGCAGGCCACGGCCGATGCCGGGCTGGTTGGTGGCCATCACCGTGTGCCAGCCGGCATGGTTGAGCCGCGCCACCGCTTCCAGCGCACCGGGCACGGGCACCAGCTCATCCACCGATTTGACGTGGTCGTCGCGGTACTCGTTGAGCGTGCCATCACGGCCCAGGATGACCAGCTTCATGCTGTGGCTGTGATCTGAGCGCATAGAGTGGCGACCTTTTGTGGCGGTGCGGAAAGGATCAGGAGGCCAAACGCGCCAGCTCGGCCACGCGGTTCATGGCTTCGTGCAAGGTCTTGAGCAGACCCAGACGGTTGGCACGCAGGGCCGGGTCTTCGGCATTGACCATGACGCCATCGAAGAAGGCGTCGACCGGGGCCTTGAGCACAGCCAGCTCGCGCAGGGAAGCCGCGTACTCGCCGTTGTGGAACAGGCCATCGGCAATCGGCTTGGCATTCGTCAGCGCCGCGGCCAGATGCTGCTCACCGGGCTCGACCAACAAGGCCTCGTTGATCTGGGCTTGCACCGGCTCTTCGCTCTTCTTCAGGATGTTGCCGATGCGCTTGTTGGCGGCGGCCAGGGCGGCGGCTTCCGGCAGGGCGGCAAAGGCGCGCACGGCCGTCAGGCGCGCGGCCACATCGGCCAGGCGCTGTGGGCGCAGGGCCAGCACGGCGTCGACTTCCTGGGCGCTGTAACCCTGCTCGCGCAGCGAGCCGGAGAGGCGGTCGAAAACAAAGTCGGCCAGCGGGCCGGCGGGGTTCTGGATCAGGGCACCGAAGGCCGGCACGGCCGCTTCGATCAAGGCGTCCAGCGCCAGCGTGGGCGCGCGCTCGCTGAGCATGCGCACCAGGCCCAGGGCATGGCGGCGCAGGGCAAACGGGTCCTTGTCGCCGGTGGGCAGCTGGCCGATGCCGAACAGGCCGACCAGGGTCTCCAGCTTGTCGGCCAGGGCCACCACCAGGCCGACCTCGTTGCGCGGCAGCTCGTCGCCGGCGAAGCGGGGCTTGTAATGGTCTTCCACGGCCAGGGCCACGGCCTCGCTGAGGCCGTCGTGGCGGGCGTAGTAACCACCCATGATGCCTTGCAGCTCAGGGAACTCGCCGACCATATCGGTCAGCAGGTCGGACTTGGCCAACAGTGCCGCCTGGTCGGCTTGCTCGGTCAGCGCGCCGCCGCCCAGCAGGCCGGCGATGGCGCGCGCGATGGCTCGCACGCGCTCAACGCGCTCGCCCTGCGTGCCCAGCTTGCCGTGATACACCACCTTGGCAAGCCCTGGCACCCGATCGGCCAGGGTCTTCTTGCGGTCCTGGTCGAAGAAGAACTTCGCATCGGCCAGGCGCGGGCGCACGACACGCTCATTGCCTTCGATCACCGCGCTGGCGTCGGCCGGGCTGATGGCGCTGACGACGAGGAATTTGTGCGTCAGCTTGCCGGCGGCGTCCAGCAGGGGGAAGTACTTCTGATTGGCCTTCATGGTCAGAATCAGGCATTCCTGCGGCACGGCCAGGAACTCGGGCTCGAACTGGCAGGTCAGCACATTCGGCCGCTCGACCAGGGCCGTCACCTCGTCCAGCAAGGCCTCGTCCTCGATAGGCTTGAGGCCTTCTTTGGCCGCTGCGGCCTGCAGCTGGCGCGCGATCTCGGCGCGGCGCTCGGCAAAGCCGGCAATCACGGCGCCCTGCTCGCGCATCTGCGCGGCATAGCTGTCGGCGCTTTCAATCGTCAGCTCGGGCGCGCTGGCCTCGAAGCGGTGGCCGCGCGTCGTGCGGCCCGATTGCAAGCCCAGGGCCGACACGGCCACCAGATCGGCGCCGTGCAAGGCGACGATGGCATGGGCCGGGCGCACGAACTTCACATCGGTCCAGCCGTCTTTCAGCTGGTAGGTCATCACCTTGGGGATGGGCAGCTTGGCCAGGCTTTCGTCCAGGGCTTTTTGCAGGCCTTCGGCCAGGGTGGCGCCGGGCACCAGCTGATCCAGGAACAGGGCCTCGGCCTTGCCATCGGGCAAGCGCTTCAGCTGAGGCAGCACCGAGGCATCGGCGCCGATGCTGGCCAGCTTTTTCAGCAGGGCCGGCGTGGCCTGGCCCTCGGCCGTCAGCGCCACCGCCACCGGCATCAGCTTTTGCTGCACGGCGCGATCGGCGGCCTTGGGCGCGACGTTCGTCAGATGCAGGCCGAGGCGGCGCGGCGTGGCGATGGCGGTCGCTTGCGCGCCCTCGCCCACCAGACCCTGGGCCTTGAGGCTGTCCACCAGCACGGCGGAGAAAGCTTCGCCCAGCTTCTTGAGCGCCTTGGGCGGCAGCTCTTCGACAAACAGTTCGATCAGCAGGTTCTTGTTCACAGCAGTCGTCGTCATGGCTCAGGCCGCCTTTGTCTTCTTTTCAATCTGGGCGATGACTTGATCGGCCCATTCCTTCGGCGCCATGGGGAAGCCCAGGCGTGCGCGGCTTTCCAGATAGCTCTGCGCCACAGCGCGTGCCAGATTGCGGATGCGGCCGATGTAGGCCGCGCGCTCGGTCACGCTGATGGCGCCGCGGGCGTCCAGCAGATTGAAGCTGTGGCCGGCCTTGAGCAGCTGCTCGTAGGCGGGCAGCGCCAGCTGCTGCTCCATCAGGTGCTTGGACTGCTTCTCGTGCGCGGCAAAAGCGGTCAGCAGGAACTCGACGTCACTATGCTCGAAGTTGTAGGTCGACTGCTCGACCTCATTCTGGTGGAAGACATCGCCGTACTTGATGTCCGGTGCGCCGTCCTTGCCTTCGACATAGACCAGGTCGTAGACCGACTCCACGCCCTGCAAATACATGGCCAGACGCTCCAGGCCGTAGGTGATCTCGCCGGTGATGGGCTTGCAATCGATGCCGCCGACCTGCTGGAAATAGGTGAACTGGGTCACTTCCATGCCGTTGAGCCAGACCTCCCAGCCCAGGCCCCAGCAACCGAGGGTGGGGTTTTCCCAATCGTCCTCGACGAAGCGCACATCATTCTTCTTCAGGTCAAAGCCCAGGGCTTCGAGCGAACCGAGATACAGCTCCAGGATGTTGGCCGGCGCGGGCTTGAGCACCACCTGGTATTGGTAGTAGTGCTGCAGGCGGTTGGGATTCTCGCCGTAGCGGCCATCCTTGGGGCGGCGGCTGGGCTGGACGTAGGCGGCCTTCCAGGGCTCGGGGCCCAGGGCGCGCAGAAAGGTGGCGGTGTGGCTGGTGCCGGCGCCGACTTCCATGTCGTAGGGCTGGAGGAGTGCGCAGCCCTGCTTGGACCAGTAGTCCTGCAGGGTCAAGATGATGTGCTGGAAGCTCAGCATAGAGTTCGGACTCGGGCTTGCGCCACAGGCTAATGAAGAGGTGATGAACAGGCAGACGAGAGCTGCCCTCGAGCTGCGCCGATTCTACGAGGCGCGGCGACCTGCTTCCGGGGCCCCGGCCCTCCCCCGGATCACGGGGATCAGCAGCAGGGCCACAGCAGCCAGCCAGAGCGGCCACAGACCGCAGGCCTGCAGCCAGCGTGCATAAGGCGTGTCACCCAGGCGACCCTCGACTTCGGCCTCCAGCACGCCGGCCTGGGCCGGCGGCAGCTGGGCCGTGCGCTCGGCGCGGTGGTCCAGCACCACGGTGGCGCCGGTGTTGGTCGAGCGGATGAAGGGGCGCTGGAACTCAAGCGCACGCATGCGCGAGAACTGCAGGTGCTGGTCCAGCACCATTGCCGTACCGAACCAGGCCAGATTGCTGACATTGGCCAGCACGGTGGCGGCCTCGGGCCCGCGCACGCTTTCGACGAAGTCCTCGCCGAACAGATCCTCGTAGCAGATCAGGGGCCGCAGGCGCTGGCCGGCCACGGCGAAAGCGCGCTGGTGCTGGCCGCGCGCCTGGTCGTCCATGGGGATGCGCATCAGGCGCACGAACCAGTGGAAGCCGTAAGGAATGAACTCACCGAAGGGCAGCAAGTGGCGCTTGCCATAGCTGTAGCTGGGCAGGCTGCCAAAGCTCTGCAGGGAATTGACGAAACCGTCTTGCTCATTGCCGAGAAAACTGCCCAGCAGCAGCGGCCGGTCGACCGAGGCGGCCTGCAAGCGTGTCAGATAGGCAGGATCGAGAAAGGCCATGGGCACCGGCACCACCGATTCCGGCGTCAGCACCAGCTGGCCGCGAGCCGATTCGATCAACTGGGCCAAATGCTCCAAGTTGGCATCAATGCGATCACGGTCGAACTTCTGATCCTGAGGCACATTGGGCTGCAGCAGGGACACTTTCATGAAGCCCGTCGAGCGGGTGAAATCCTGCGGTAGCAGCACCGCCGCCAGCACCAGCAGAACCAGCACCGCCGCTGCCGGCCGCCAGGCGCGCACGGCCGGCAAGGCCAGCGCCGCCAGCGCTGCAGCAGCCAGGGCCGCCAAGGCCGAGATGCCGTAGATGCCCACCCAGGGCGCCCAGGCCGCCAGCGGCCCGACGGTGTGGGCATAGCCACTGGCGATCCACGGAAAGCCGCCGAACACCGTGGCGCGCAGCAGCTCGGCCAGCAACCAGATGGCCGCAAACATCAACACCTGCTGCGCGGAGCCGGGCTGTACGCGCGTCCGCAGTGCCGCCCACAAGGCCAGCAGGGCCGCGTAGTAGCAGGACAGAAACGCGGCCAGCAAGAGCACGGCCAGGGCGGCCAGAAGCCATGGGATGTGGCCGAACTGGTGCATGCTGATGTGCAGCCACCACAGGCCGCTGCTCAGCCAGCCCAGGCCAAAGCCAAAGCCCAAGAGCGCCGCCCGGCGCGGGCTCGCGCCCCAGGCCAGGCAGGCCAGACCGGCCAGGGCCAGGATCTGAAGCCACCAAGCATCGAGCGGCGCAAAAGCGGCCGTGTGCAGACAGCCGGCCAGCAGGGCCGCAAAAAAGGCCACCCGGGGGGCGGCCTTGCTCGATGTCAGGAAGTTGGGAAGTAGCTTGCGCATCAGGCCTCGGTCTTGGGAATGCGGGTGACTTTGAACCAGCGCACCGAGCCGCCGCGGGTCAGCATGACGGCAAAGCGCAGTCCGGCCAGCTCGACCATCTCACCACGGCGCGGCACTCGGCCATGCTCCTGGGCCACCAGGCCGCCGATGGTGTCGAATTCGTCCAGCGCCAGCTGCACGCTGAAAGCCTGGTTGACCTGGGCGATGGGTGTGTCACCGGCCACACGCTGGCTGCCATCCGCCAGGGTGTAGATGCCGGATTCGCCGTCCTTGTCGTCGAACTCGTCTTCGATCTCGCCGACGATTTCTTCCAGCACGTCCTCAATGGTGATCAGGCCGGCGGTGTTGCCGAACTCATCAATGACGATGGCCAGGTGGTTGCGGTTGGAGCGGAAATCGCGCAGCAGATCATTGAGGCCCTTGCTCTCGGGCACGAACACGGTCGGCCGCAGCAGTGCGCGCAGGTTCAGCTCCGGGGCACGCTGGATCTTGAGCAGATCTTTGGCCAGCAGGATGCCGATGATGTTGTCGCGCTGGCCCTCGAAGACCGGGAAGCGCGAATGGCCGGTGTCGATCACCGCCGCCAGCAATTCGTCGTAGGGCGCATCGATGTCGAGCAAATCCATGCGCGGCGCCGCCACCATCACATCGCCGGCGCTGAGCTCGGCCATGCGAAGCACGCCTTCCAGCATCTGACGGGATTCGGGCTCGATCAGCTCGCGCTGCTCGGCATCGGCCAGGGCCTCCAGCAGCTCACTCTTGGAATCCGGGCCGGGATGGAGAAACTCCAACATGCGCACCAGGAGGCCGCGCGGCACTGCGGATGGTTTTCTTTCGCCCCCTTTTGCATGATTTGCAGAGGGCCGACTAGGCTGAGGTTCAGACACTGGGACTGCGTGTCGTAGTTACACAAGCTTGCAGAATAACCGATTGACATGACAAGGCTCTTGCAGGACATTCACCCGCCCCCATATCCAGGGCTGGTTTTTCTAGCAGAGCGCCGCGCGCGAACCCATCATGTCCAAAGGTCTCATCCCCGTCACCATCCTCACCGGCTTCCTCGGATCCGGCAAGACCACCCTGCTCAAGCGCGTGCTCTCGGAAGCCCACGGCCAGAAGATCGCCGTGATCGAGAACGAGTTTGGTGAAGAGGACATCGACACCGAGATCCTGGTGGCCGACACCCAGGAACAGATCATCCAGATGAACAACGGCTGCGTCTGCTGCACCATCCGTGAAGACCTGCGCACCACCCTGTCCGACCTGGCCGCCAAGAAGCGCCGCGGCGAGCTCGATTTCGAGCGCGTCATCATCGAAACCACCGGCGTGGCCGATCCCGGCCCGGTGGCCCAAACCTTCTTCATGGACGACGAGATCGCCGAAGCCTATCTGCTGGACGGCGTGCTGACCCTGGTCGATGCCGTGCATGCGACCCAACAGCTGGACAGCCGCCAGGAAGCACGCCGCCAGGTGGGTTTCGCTGACCAGATCTTCATCAGCAAGGCCGATCTGGTCGACAGCGCCGCCGTCGACGCCCTGAGCCACCGCCTCAAGCACATGAACCCGCGCGCGCCGCAGCAGCGCGTGCACTTCGGTGAGGTGGAGCTGTCGCGCGTGCTGGACCTGCGCGGCTTCAATCTGAACGCCAAGCTGGAGATCGACCCCGATTTCCTGAAGGTGGACGACCACCCCCATCACCACGATCACGACCATGAGCATGGCGAGCACTGCGACCACCCGCACCACCATGTCCATGACGATGACGTGAAATCCTTCGTCTTCAAATCCGACCGCGCCTTTAACCCGGCCAAGCTGGAAGACTTCCTGAGCGCCATCGTCCAGGTCTACGGCCCCAAGCTGCTGCGCTACAAAGGCGTGCTGAATATGAAAGGCACCGACAAGCGCGTGATCTTCCAGGGCGTGCACCAGCTGATGGGTTCGGACCTGGGCCCGCGCTGGATGCCCGGCGAGAAAAAGACGAGCAAAATGGTTTTCATCGGCATCGACCTGCCCAAGGAAATCCTCTTGCAAGGTTTGGAAGGCTGCTTGGCCTGAGTACCGCACGAAAAACAGCCGGCCGAAGTGGCGAATTAGGGGCCTGAGACCGAGGGAAAACTCCCCTAACTCAGGCATTCAGAGCGCACACTCAAGCTGGCTACAATCCGCGGCGCCCGAAAAAGCGAATCAGCTGGTCCCGATTGCAATCTAGCCCGACAGAGACATTCAGATCGTCTGCCGGAGCGAGGAGAGAAACGTGAGCAAGATCCAGGCCCCGAACCCGACCCCGACGTCAGCCAACAAGCCTGACGCCGATGCCAAGCCGAGCAAAACCAGCAAGGCCGCGGCCAAGTCGTCCAAAGTGGATGCCGCAGGGACCTCGCCAGCTGTCGCTTTGCTCGATGCCAGCCCTCCACCGACCGGAAACAGCCGCTTCGCTGACCGATTCGCTCCCCCGAAGCCGCCCACCCGACAAATGACTACGCCCGTGATCGAAAGCCCTCAGAATTCCAACAAAGCCGCCAAGGCCGACCCCAAGCTGGCCAATGCCTGGAAGACCAAGTCTGGCGCCGAACTGACCGATGCCGAAGTGCTGGCCATGCCCGACTCCGAGTACATGGGCCCCAAGCAAGTCGAGTTCTTCCGTGCCAAGCTCAATGAGCTGAAGAACGGCGTGCTGTCCAATGCCGGCGAAACCACCGAGCACCTGCGCGAAGACACCTCCATCGTCCCCGACCCGGCCGACCGCGCCACCATCGAGGAAGAGCACGCCCTGGAACTGCGCACCCGTGACCGCGAGCGCAAGCTGCTGAAGAAGATCATCCAGTCCCTGGCTCGCCTGGACAACGGCGAGTACGGCTACTGCGACGAAACCGGCGAACCCATCGGCCTGGGCCGTTTGATCGCCCGCCCGACCGCCTCGCTGTCGCTGGAAGCCCAGCAACGCCGCGAGATGAAGCAAAAGATGTTCGGTGACTGATCGAGGGCCGAGCTGCTGAGCGCGCATCGGCCTGCCGATACCGCACTCAGGGGCGCTCCGGCGCCACCGACCGCCCTTCATCACCACCCCACATCCTCCACCCAAGGCCCAGCGCGCATGACAGAACCGAAAGACGGCGAGAGCTTCTTCCGCAAGGTCGCGCGCTTTGTGGCCAACCCGACCACGGACTGGGCCGAGATCAACTCGCGCCAGGACGACCCGGAAGGTGACCAGGCCAAGGCCGAGCTGCGCGCCATGGTCGAGCGCAAACGCCGCAATGACTTCGTGCGCAAGCGCGAGCTGGACATGCTGCGCCGCATCCGCCGCGAAGGCCTGACGCCCGAGCAACTCGCCGCCCTGGGCTCCTCCAGCTCCAAGCTGGAAGAAGTCGAGCGCGCCAGCGGCCACAGCGAGGTCAATTCCAAGATCGATCTGGGCGTGAAGGCCAAGATCGATGAGATCGAGCAGCAAATGGCCGGCGAGAGCTTCGCCCCCACCCAGCTGCAAACCACCCATCCGCCCGGTTTCTTTGAAACCAGCACGCGGCCGGTGCATTTCTCGCCCTCCACCATTCCCGCCGATGGCGTGCCCAGCCGCAACGGCCGCGGCAGCCAGTTCGCCCACAGCAGCACGCAGCGCGACAGCAAGCTGGACAGCAAGGGCGGCGGCGGCGCCTCGGCCCTGACCATGGGCGTGGGCATGGCCCCGCTCTCGGACGCCAAGCCCAGCCGCCTGCCCAATCTCGGCGCCCTGCCCGCGGTGCCTTTCCCGCCGGCCAAACCGGCGCCGGCCACCGGCCTGGCCAAACCGGCCAAGGCCGCCAAGCCGGCCGCAGCCAAAGCGGCCACACCCACCGCCACGCCGCCGGCCGGCCTCAGCACCCTGCCCGTGCTGGATCAGCCCCTGAGCTTCCATGTGGCGGAAGAGAAGGCCGGCAAGAAGGTCGAGAACAAGCCCATCGAGGTGCATGAGCTGATCCACGACCCCGAGCTGGACGAAGCCGTGATCGCCTTCGCCAATGCCGATTACGAGAGCTGCGAGCGCGCCCTGGTCGAGCTGACCCAGAGCGGCGGCCGCCGCCACGGCGACGGCGAAACCTGGCTGGTCCTGTTCGACCACTACCGCGCCACCGGCCAGCAGGCCAAGTTCGAGGCACTGGCGCTCAACTACGCCCAGCAATTCGGCCGCTCGGCGCCGCAGTGGTTCTCCCTGCCCAAGCTGGTGGCCGAGGCCGCGGCCAAGCAGCAGCGTGCCCCCATGGCCAAGGCCAGCGGCGGCGTCGGTTGGGCGGCGCCCGAAACCATCGACGACGAGGCCGTGGTCCTGCTGCAAAAGCGCTGCCAGAACCTGCCCATGCCCTGGGTGCTGGACTGGTCGGCCGCGCGCCAGATCACCCCCAGCGCCAGTGTGCAGCTGCATGGCGTGTTCCGCGAATGGGCCAAGCAGCAGGTGGACATGCGCTGGCTCTCGGGCGAGGCTTTTTTGCAAGCCCTGCGCGAGCTGACCCCGATCGGTGTGCGCGACATCGACCCCCAGCTCTGGATGCTGCGCCTGGAAGCGCTGCGCTTGGTCAACCGCCCCGATCAGTTCGACGAAGCGGCGATCGACTACTGCGTCACCTACGAGGTGTCACCGCCGTCCTGGGAACGCACACGCTGCCGCGTCGGCGTCAGCGGTGCCACGCTCTCGACCACCGGCCCGGCCACCAGCACCGCCGCGCCCGAGGGCGCCTCGACCTCCTTCCTGGAGTCGCAGATCAGCGAGCAGGCGCGGCTGGAACCCAGCGTGGACCTGGAGCTCAGCGGCCAGCTCAGTGGCGACATCTCCGAACTGCTGCGCAAGCTGGCCGGTGATCTGGGCACCGCCACCGTCATCAACGTCAACTGCCCGCACCTGATCCGGCTGGATTTCATGGCCGCGGGCGATCTGCTGAACTGGGTGCTGAGCCGCCGCAGCGAGAACCGCAGCGTCAGCTTCAGCGAGCCGCACCGCCTGGTGGCCATGTTCTTTGCCGCCATGGGCATCAACGAGCACGCCAAGATCAAGGTCCGAACGGTCTAGCGCCTCGGCCGCCTTCTTCATCATCATCGAGATCACCATCTGCGGGTCGCAAGCTTGAAAGCTGCGACCCGCAGCCCCATCTGGAGCCGCTATGGACTCATCCTCACATTCCAACAACGCCCCGCCGTCTTTCCACGGCACCACCATCGTCAGTGTGCGCCGTGCCCTGCCCGATGGCCGCATGCAGGTCGCCATCGGCGGTGACGGCCAGGTGACCCTGGGCCACATCGTCGTCAAGGCCAGCGCGCGCAAGGTGCGCAAGCTGCACCGTGACCAGGTGCTGGCCGGTTTCGCCGGCGCCACGGCCGATGCCTTCACCCTGTTCGAACGCTTCGAGGCCAAGCTCGAAAAGCACCAGGGCCATCTGGTGCGCGCCGCCGTCGAGCTGACACGCGACTGGCGCACCGACCGCGTGCTGCGCCGCCTGGAGGCCATGCTGGCCGTGGCTGACCGCACGGCCTCGCTGATCATCACCGGCAATGGCGATGTGCTGGAGCCCGAGCTGGGCATCGTCGCCATCGGCTCGGGCGGTGCCTACGCCCAGGCTGCCGCACGCGCCCTGCTGCAGCACAGCACGCTCAGCGCCCCCGAGATCGTCAAGCAATCGCTGGAAATCGCCGGCGAAATCTGCATCTACACCAACGGCAACCACACCATCGAGGTGCTCGAATGAGCTCCATGACCCCGCAAGAAATCGTCTCCGAACTCGACCAGCACATCGTCGGCCAGAACGCCGCCAAGCGTGCCGTGGCCATTGCCATGCGCAACCGCTGGCGCCGCCAGCGGGTGGATGACAAGCTGCGCGGCGAGATCACGCCCAAGAACATCCTGATGATCGGCCCCACCGGCGTCGGCAAGACCGAGATCGCGCGCCGCCTGGCCCGCCTGGCCGGCGCGCCCTTCATCAAGGTCGAGGCAACCAAGTTCACCGAGGTGGGCTACGTCGGCAAGGATGTGGACACCATCATCCGCGACCTGATCGACATGGCCGTCAAACAGGAGCGGGAGGTGCAACTGCGCCGCCAGCGCCTACGCGCCGAGGACGCCGCCGAAGACCGCGTGCTGGACATCCTTGTGCCGCCTCCCCGGCTGGAAGGCGATGCCGCCGCCAGCCCGGCCCCAGACAGCACCGCCCGCCAGATCATGCGCAAGCGCCTGCGTGAAGGCAGCATGCACGACAAGGAGATCGAGCTCGATCTGCTGGAAGCCAAACCGACCATGGAGATCCTGGGCGGCCAGGGCATGGAGGAGATGGCCGAGCAGATCAAGAGCATGTTCTCGCAGATGGGCGCGGGCAAGAAGAAGACCCGCAAGCTCAAGATCGGCGAGGCCCTCAAGCTGCTGGCCGAGGAAGAAGCCGCCAAGCTGCTGAACGAAGACGAGATCAAGACCGCCGCTCTGCAGGCCGCGCAGGAGATGGGCATTGTCTTCATCGACGAGATCGACAAGGTCTGCTCGCGCAGCGAAGGCTCAGGAACCGCTGAGGTGTCGCGTCAGGGCGTGCAGCGCGATCTGCTGCCCCTGGTCGAGGGTACGACGGTCAACACCAAGTACGGCATGGTCAAGACCGACCACATGCTCTTCATCGCCTCGGGCGCCTTCCACCTGGCCAAGCCCAGCGATCTGATCCCCGAGCTGCAAGGCCGCTTCCCGATCCGGGTCGAGCTGGGCTCGCTCTCGGTCGATGATTTCGAAGCCATCCTCAGCAGCACCCACGCCAGCCTGATCAAGCAGTACCAGGCCTTGCTGGCCACCGAGGGCGTGACGCTGGAGATCACGCCCGAGGGCATCCGCCGCCTGGCCGAGATCGCGTTCGAGGTGAACGAACGCACCGAGAACATCGGCGCCCGCCGCCTGTCCACGGTGATGGAGCGCCTGCTCGACGAGATCAGCTTCGACGCGCCCAAGCTCAGCGGCCAGACGGTGCAGCTGGGTGCGGCCGAGGTCGATGCCAAGCTGGGCGAGCTGTCGCGCAACGAAGACCTGTCACGCTTCATCTTGTGAGCGGATGCCGGGTGGTTCCAAGCCCGGCCTCTTGTCTTAGATCAAGCCCGGGCAGTCGGCTGGCGCTTAAGCTGGCGCCATGCCACACCGCCTGCCCACCCGCAGCTGGGGCCTGAGCCGCCCCAGCGCCCTCAATGCCGCAGCCGTGCGCGCCGAGAAGTTCTGGCGCTGGCCGGTGCTGGTGGCTTTGCTGTGCACGATTCCGGCCTTCTACATCGAGTTGCTGGAATCCCTGCCCACGCCCCTGGCCGTGGCCATCTATCTGGCGGCCGCGGCCCTGGTGGCGATCTCGCTGTGGCGGGTGGCGCGGCAATGCAGCCACCCGCACCAGTACCTGCGCAGCAATCTGCTGGACCTGATGCTGGTGGCCTTGCTGCCGGTGGCGGCGCTGATGCCGCCCAGCATCGAATCACAGATTTCGCTGGCGATTCGCCTGGCGATTGCCATGCTGACCCTGCTGCGCATGGTCTGGACGGTCAAGAGCTGGGTCACGCGCGGCGGCCTGGGCTATCTGCTGCTGCTCTCCCTGCTGGTGCTGGGCCTGTGCGGCTTGGGCTTCTGGGCCCTGGAGCCGCGCGCCAACACGCTGGGCGATGGGCTCTGGCTGGCCTTCACCACCGCCGCCACCGTGGGCTTTGGCGACATCGTGCCGACCACGGCCGCGTCCAAGATCTTCTCGGTGTTCGTCGTTCTGCTCGGTTATGCCGTGCTGTCCCTGGTGACGGCGGCGATCGCCGCCATGTGGGTGGAAACCTCGGAGCGGCGCATGGAGCAAGACATCTTGCGCGATCTGCACAGCCAGCTGCGCAGCGTGCATGAAGAACTGGCCCAGCTCAAGGACGAGCTGCGTCAGCAGCGACCAGAGCGCAGCGACCGAAACAGGCCCTAGCTCAGAGCGCCAGGCGGTGCGACTGCAGCGCCAGCATGCCGTCGAAGATCAGCGAATCGACCAGCTCATGTTCGATATCCAAGGTCGGTGAGACCTTCCAGCCGGCGCCGCCGGTCATCAAGGTCAGAGGCATGGCGCCCTCGCGCTGGCGCAGATGGCGGTGCATGCGCTCGATGGCGCCGGTGATGGCGTAGGTGCCGCCGCTGGTCAGCGCATCCGAGGTGTTGGTCGGGAAATCGCGCACCTCGCCGGTGGGCACGCGCAGGCCGGCGGTGCCGCCTTCCAGCGCACGCAGCATGATGCCGTGGCCCGGCATGATCAGTCCGCCGAGAAAACGGCCCGTGGCGTCGAGCGCATCGACCGTGACCGCCGTGCCGATCATCACCACCAGCGCGGCCTGCGCCGGCCGCTCGGCCGAGGCGCGGGCCAGCACATGGGCGCGTGCGCCGATCAGCGCGACAAAGCGGTCCGTGCCCAAGCGCCCCGGGTGGTCATAGCCGTTCGTGACGCCACCCGCCTGCGCGCTGCTGACCACCCAGCGCGGCTCGATGTCCCAGAGTTCCAGCTGTTCCTCCACCCGGCGCCGCACCGCATCGCCGGCCACATTGCAGCCCAGCACGCTGTGAGGGGCGGGCAGGCCACGCCAATCGCTCTCGGCCAGCTGGTCGATGTTTTCCAGGAACACGGCTCCATGCGCCAGCAGCACCGCCCCGGGTTGGGGCGAGGCGTAGAGCGCCCATTTCAGGCGCGTGTTGCCGATGTCGATGGCGAGAAAACTCATGAGGAAACAGAGTGAGGAGCCGGGGGATGGGAAGGGGTCAGGTGTTGCAAGGCGCAGCCTAACAGCACTTGAGCCCGGCGCCCGCCCGGAGAAACCGGGGGCTGAGGCGCCGGTGTGAAGGCGTCACGGCCCGTAAGCCCGACAAGATCAGGGGGCGACGATGTCCTGCAGTTCCACCTCGAACTGCAGATCGCTGTTCGGCGGGATCACACCGCCACCGGCGCCGCGCTCACCGTAGGCCAGGGCCGAGGGGCAGTGCAGGCGGGCCTTGCCGCCGACCTTCATCAGCTGCACGCCTTCGGTCCAGCATTTGATGACGCGGCCCAGCGGGAACTCGGCCGGGGTGCCGCGCTTGACCGAGCTGTCGAACTCGCGGCCGTCGAGGAAGGTGCCGACATAGTGCACACGCACCTTGTCGGCCGCCGTCGGGTGGGCGCCGGTGCCGGTGCGCAGCTCTTCATAACGCAGTCCCGAAGCGGTGGTCACCGGGGCCGGCGCGGCGGCCGAGGCTGCGGCACTTGCCGCCGCCGCAGCAGCGACAGCGGTGGTGGCGGTCGCTGCCGTAGCTGCAGCCGCGGCCTTTTTGCTGTCAGCCGCCTTCTTGACGACCTTTTTGACGGCCGGCTTGGCCGATTCTTCAGCCGCTTGAGCCGGCAGCCAGACCAAGCCGAGGCTCAGGGCCAGAGTGGTCGAAAGAGACAGACGTTGGAACTTGGAACTCATGGTCAGCGCGCTCTCACTTGCAAAAGAAGGGTTGAAACGAAGAGGTGACGCATCATCGCAGCTTGTACCAACGCGCCCGTGCGCCATCCGCATGGGCGCCGCGCCCTGCTGCAGGCGCAGCCACGAACCCAGCCTTCGCCGCCGATGACGTTTACGTAAACGTCAATCAACACCTAGAATCCGCCCACCTTTGCTGATAGAACCGGGCTTCGCCACCGCAAGGCCCGCAGGAGACTCGCCATGACCGATTTGTCCGCCGAAAACAAAGCCCTGGCCAATTACCGCCCGACGAACAAGGTGCGCTTTGTGACGGCCGCCAGCCTCTTCGACGGCCACGATGCGGCCATCAACATCATGCGTCGCATCCTGCAAGGCATGGGCGCCGAGGTGATCCACCTGGGCCACAACCGCTCGGTCGACGAGGTGGTCACCGCCGCCCTGCAAGAAGACGCACAAGGCATCGCCATCAGCTCCTACCAGGGCGGCCATGTCGAGTACTTCAAATACATGGTGGAGTTGCTGAAGCAACGCGGCGGCGCGCACATCCAGGTCTTCGGCGGCGGCGGCGGCGTGATCGTGCCGGCCGAGATCCGCGACCTGGCCGCCCACGGCGTGCGCATCTTCAGCCCCGAAGACGGCCAGCGCATGGGCCTGCAAGGCATGATCGGCGAGATGGTGATGAAGGCCGACCAGGACTTCAGCGTCTACGCACCCAAGGCCTTGAGCGCCCTGCAAGGCCATAGCGAAGCCGCCTGGCGCGCCCTGGCCCAGCTGATCACCGCGCTGGAGAACGACAAGGCCGATGCCGGCCTGGTGGCCGAGTTGCAAACCGCTGCCAAGAACATCCAGGTGCCCGTGCTGGGCATCACCGGCACCGGCGGCGCCGGCAAAAGCAGCCTGACCGACGAGCTGATCCGCCGCCTGCGCCTGGACCAGAACGACCGCCTGCGCGTGGCCGTCATCTCCATCGACCCCTCGCGCCGCAAGAGCGGCGGCGCCTTGCTGGGCGACCGCATCCGCATGAACGCCATCGGACCGTGGAGCCAAGGTCAAAGAGTCTTTATGCGCTCGCTCGCCACCCGTGATTTCGGCAGCGAGATCTCCCCTGCTCTGCCTGATGCGATTGCCGCCGCCAAGGTGGCCGGCTTCGACCTGATCGTGGTCGAGACCTCGGGCATCGGCCAGGGCGATGCGGCCATCGTGCCGCATGTGGACGTACCCATGTATGTGATGACGCCCGAGTTTGGCGCCGCCAGCCAGCTCGAGAAGATCGACATGCTGGACTTCGCCGAGTTCGTGGCCATCAACAAGTTCGACCGCAAGGGCGCGCTCGATGCCATCCGCGATGTCGCCAAGCAGGTGCAGCGCAACAAGGAAGCCTGGACCACTGCTCCGGATCAAATGCCGGTGTTCGGCACCATGGCCAGCCGCTTCAACGACGACGGCGTCACCGCCCTCTACCAGGCCATGAAGCCCCGCCTGGCCGAGCTGGGCCTGCAGCTGCAAGATGGCCGCCTGCCCCTGGTCGCCACCCGCCACAGCACCCACCAGACGCCGGTGGTGCCCGCCGCACGTGTGCGTTATCTGGCCGAGATCGCCGACACCGTGCGCGGCTACAAAAAGCGCGCCCGCCAACAGGCCACGCTGGCCCGCGAGATCCAGCAGCTCTGGGGCAGCTCGCGCATGCTGCTGGAAGCCAACCCCGAGAAGAACGGCGCCCGCACCGCCCTGGCCGAGCTGGCCGAGGCTCGCGAGGCGCAGATGGAAGGCGGCGCCCGCCAGCTGCTCAAGCAATGGCCGGACATGCAAAAAGCCTACGCCGGCGACGAGTACGTGGTGAAGATCCGCGACAAGGAGATCCGCACCAACCTGGTCCACACCAGCCTCTCGGGCACCAAGATCCGCAAGGTCGTGCTGCCGCACTACGAGTGCCATGGCGAGCTGCTCAAGTGGCTGCTGCTGGAAAACGTGCCGGGCAGCTTCCCCTACACCGCCGGCGTGTTCGCCTTCAAGCGCGAGGGCGAGGATCCGACCCGCATGTTCGCCGGCGAAGGCGATGCCTTCCGCACAAATCGCCGCTTCAAGCTGGTGTCCGAGGGCATGCCGGCCAAGCGCCTGTCCACCGCGTTTGACTCGGTCACGCTCTACGGCGCCGACCCGGCGCCGCGGCCGGACATCTACGGCAAGGTCGGCAACTCCGGCGTGTCGATTGCCACGCTGGACGATATGAAGGTGCTGTACGACGGCTTCGACCTGTGCAGCCCGACGACCTCCGTCTCCATGACCATCAACGGCCCGGCACCGACGATTCTGGCCATGTTCATGAACACGGCGGTCGATCAGAACATCGCCAAGTTCAAGGCCGACAACGGCCGCGACCCGACCGCCGACGAGGCCGCCAAGATCAAGGACTGGGTGCTGGCCAATGTGCGCGGCACCGTGCAGGCCGACATCCTGAAGGAAGACCAGGGCCAAAACACCTGCATCTTCTCGACCGAGTTCTCGCTCAAGGTGATGGGCGACATCGCCGAGTATTTCGTGCACCACAATGTGCGCAATTTCTACTCCGTCTCGATCAGCGGTTATCACATCGCCGAGGCCGGCGCCAACCCGATCAGCCAGCTCGCGCTCACGCTGTCAAACGGCTTCACCTTTGTGGAAGCCTATCTGGCGCGCGGCATGCATATCGATGACTTCGCGCCCAACCTGAGCTTCTTCTTCTCCAACGGCATGGACCCCGAGTACACCGTGCTCGGCCGCGTCGCCCGCCGCATCTGGGCCGTGGCCATGCGCGACAAATACGGCGCCAACGAACGCAGCCAGAAGCTGAAGTACCACATCCAGACTTCGGGCCGCAGCCTGCACGCGCAGGAGATCCAGTTCAACGACATCCGCACCACGCTGCAGGCCCTGATCGCCATCTACGACAACTGCAACAGCCTGCACACCAACGCATTCGACGAGGCCATCACCACGCCGACCGAAGAGTCGGTGCGCCGCGCCATGGCCATCCAGCTCATCATCAACCGCGAGTGGGGCCTGGCCAAGAACGAGAACCCGTCGCAAGGCGCCTTCATCATCGAGGAGCTGACCGAGCTGCTGGAAGAAGCGGTGCTCGCTGAGTTCGAAAAGATCGCCGAACGCGGTGGCGTGCTGGGCGCGATGGAGACCGGCTACCAGCGCAGCAAGATCCAGGAAGAGAGCATGCACTACGAGATGCTCAAGCACACCGGCGAGTACCCCATCATCGGCGTCAACACCTTCCGCAATCCGCAGGGCGACACCGTGCCCGAAAGCATCGAGCTGGCCCGCTCGACCGAGGAAGAAAAGCAAAGCCAGCTCTCGCGTCTGGCCGCCTTCCACGAGCGCCACGCTGCTGAGAGCCCGGCCATGCTGCAACGCCTGCAGCAGGCTGTGATCGACAACAAGAACGTCTTCGAAGTGCTGATGGACGCGGTGCGCGTCTGCTCCCTGGGCCAGATCACCTCGGCGCTGTTCGAGGTGGGCGGGCAGTACCGGCGCAGCATGTAAGCCACCTCGTTGCACTCAATGCCAGGCCCCTGCGGGGGCCTTTTTCATGGCGACTCGGCAATGAGCGAGGCTGGAATCGACACGTTGCGGACCTTCGTTGTGCTCGTCGCTCTCGCTGCGGTGGCTCGGCCCGCCACCGGGCTCATGGTTCGCGGGTCGTCTCTGTGAGCCGACTCCCCTCGGTGCTCACTCCGCGGCTCAGCGGCGCCAAACTCCCTCCGTTCGCTGCGCTCACTG